>NZ_JBJUSF010000009.1:0-70392 GCF_046098195.1 Streptococcus sp. ST14 | reverse complement strand
TCAACGTCAATTTGAAGCAACCAAACCAATGCAAAAGTGCTACACAGATGTGACAGAATTTGCCATTCCAGCAAGCACTCAAAAGCTTTACTTATCGCCAGTTTTAGATGGTTTTAACAGCGAAATCATCGCTTATAATCTTTCTACATCACCGAACTTAGAACAAGTAAAAGCTATGTTAGACCAGGCTTTCGGTGAGGAACATTACGAGAATACCATTCTCCATAGTGACCAAGGCTGGCAATACCAACACGATTCTTATCATCGGTTCCTAGAGAGTAAGGGAATTCAAGCATCCATGTCACGTAAGGGTAACAGCCCAGACAATGGTATGATGGAGTCCTTCTTTGGGATTCTGAAATCGGAAATGTTTTATGGTTATGAGAAGTCGTTTCAGTCGCTTAAGCAATTGGAACAAGCTATTGTAGACTATATTGATTACTACAACAATAAACGAATTAAGGTAAAACTAAAAGGACTTAGCCCTGTACAATACAGAACTAAATCCTTTGCTTAAATTAATTGTCTAACTTTTTGGGGTCAGTACAAATCCTAGCTTCTTTTTTGAGTCCTTCTTAAAGTGGGGATAGATGATGCTTGCCAAGGGAGTTCTTCTTATTTTGAGTATTTAAGTGACAGAGAAAAAGATATGTGTTACTATAGTAGTACAAAAGGATATCGGAGTAGAAATGAAGTATTTAAGCAGTCAAGACATCAAGGATCGTCAACGAAATATCAGCGACATTAAACCCTATAAAACAACCAAGGAAATCGTCGTTTCAAATATCTTTACCTTCTTTAATGCTATGAACTTGGCTCTGGCAGTTCTGGTAGCCACAACCTTGCGATTTGAGAATATGCTCTTTTTAGGTGTGATTGCTATCAATACAGCCATTGGGATTTTCCAAGAAGTGCGTTCAAAAAATGCTCTAGAAAAGCTAAGTTTGCTTGGTAAAAGTAAGTACAGAGTCAACCGAGATGGTCAAACGATTGAGATTGATCCGGAGGACATCGTTCTAGGGGAGTATCTGCATCTCAATCTGGGTGATCAGGTGCCTGTTGATGCAGAAGTCCTTGAAGGGAATATTGAAGTGGATGAGTCCTTGTTGACTGGTGAGAGTGATTCAGTCTTTAAAACGGTTGGTGATAAGCTGATGAGCGGAAGCAATGTCGTCAGTGGCACGTGTCTGGTCCTTGCTACAGCTGTGGGTCCAGATAGTTATATCAATAAACTCGCAAAATCCAGCAAGGAATTCAAAAAATATCCTTCTCAACTGCGCGATTACATGGATAAGATTTTAAAAATCGTCTCGATCTTGCTGGTGCCAGTTGCCATTCTGCTCTATATCAGAGGTTTTAGTCTAGGACGGTCTTATGTTGAGATCGTCTTGGGAAGTTCAGGTGCCTTGGTCGGCATGATTCCAGAGGGTTTGATTCTCTTGGTTAGCGTCTCCCTAGCGGTAGCAGCCATGAAGTTGGCTAAAAAGAAGGTTCTAGTGCAGGAGCTATACTGTGTAGAGACCTTGGCGCGAGTAGATGTTCTTTGTTTTGATAAGACAGGAACTATCACGACGGGGAATATGAAGGTCCAAGAAATGGATGCTAATGTAGCAGAGAAACTATCTTCTTATCTGGCTTATTTCGAGGATGAGAATGCGACTTCGCGGGCTCTGAAGACTTACTTAACCTGTGAGAAAAAATGGGAAGTTCAAGAAGTTGGTGCCTTTTCAAGTAAAAACAAGTATTCCTTTGTCCAAGTTAAAGATGGAGGAACTTACTTTTTCGGTGCTTATGAGTTTCTCGGTTTTACCCAAGCGATGGATCCTTACTATGAACATCTCAAACAGCAAGGTTTTCGAATCTTATCGCTCGCTCATAGTAAGGACCAGATTACAAGCCCAGCCAATATGGAACTACTAGGGCATGTCGTTTTGTCAGATGAGATCAAGGACAATACCAAGGAAACCTTTGACTATTTCGAATCTCAAGGTGTTGAAGTGAAGATTATCAGTGGGGATAATCATGTAGCTGTATATGGGGTGGCTCGTAAGGCAGGATTTAAAGAATCAGCGCGGGCGATTGATATGACCAAGGTGAGTGATGAGGACTTTGAAAGAGTGGTCTTGGACCACGATATCTTTGGACGTGTGACACCTGAACAGAAGCAAAAGATGGTATCTATTTTGCAAAATGCTGGTAAAACAGTTGCCATGAGTGGTGACGGGGTCAATGATGTTCTAGCTCTTAAGAAAGCAGATATTAGTTTCGCTATGAATGGTGCTACCAGTGCAGCCAAAAGTGTATCCAATATTGTTTTCCTGACAGATGACTTTGCAGTATTTTATGATATCTTGATGGAAGGACGCCGTGTCATCAATAACATTCAAAAGGTCGCCTCTCTCTTTCTAACAAAGACCTTCTTCTCCATCGTGTTTGCGATTTTGAGTGTGATATTTGGTTTGGAATTCGCCTTTATCCCTATTCAGTTTACAATCATTTCAGCTATTACGATTGGGATTCCATCTTTCTTCCTAACTTTTGAGTCCAATAAAGAAAAGGTTAGTACACATTTTATGCGAGATATTTTGACCAATGCTACGATTGGTGGTGGCGTTCTAGTCGCTAGTGTACTCTTGACGAACTTCTTTATTACTGTCCCTGGTCAGGTCAAATTTATTTGCTTCCTCCTTGCCCTGATCAATGGTCTGTGTCTGGTTGCCAAGGTCAGCCTGCCATTTAATCGATACAAACTAGTCTTGCTCATACTTTTGAGCCTTGCAGCCCTTGTTGGAGTGCTTGTCAATACCTTTATACTGCAAGGAGCGTATGTGCCTTTAGAAACCACCCAAGTCGTCTATGTAGCCATCCTAGCAGTGGTGATTGGAGGCTTGCATTATCTGACTAGAAGAAAAAATTGATACACAAAAAGAATCAGGGTTTAATCCTGATTCTTTTTTTATCTATATTCTCGATGGCTTGGATTACATGATGTGAAGAACATGTGCCACAATACCCACTGCGAAAAGGGCAAGGATAATAGTGATTGGAGATACTTTTTTCTTAAGCAAGTACATGCAAAGTAAAGTAAGGAGTAGTCCTGATAGTCCAGGAATCAACATATCCAAGTTTTGTTGGAAAGTAGTAACTTTTTCAGGTGTTTGAGACAATCCTTGTCCTACTTGTGCGAATGCTTCTTGGATACCTTTAGATCCTTCTGGCAATTTATCCCAATGGATATAAGCCTTTTCATCTAGTTGAACTTTAGAAACATCGAAAGCAAATTTAATATTTACCCAGCGTTGAACAAGGACAGCAAGAATGAACATCCCAAGGATAGAAGCACCTTTAGTGATGTCTTGAAGGATACCGCCAGACATATCTTTCGTGATTTCTGATCCAGCCTTGTATCCAACCTCTTGAACATACCACAAGAATGACATACGAATCAAGTTCCATGCAACAAAGAAGAGGAGTGGGCCCAAGATATTGCCAGTAAGGGCAAGTGAAGCACCGAGAGATCCAAGGATTGGGCGTACTGTAAACCAGAATACTGGGTCACCGATACCAGCAAGAGGTCCCATCATACCGATTTTAACCCCTTGGATAGCAGCGTCATCGATTTCCACACCGTTAGCACGTTCTTCTTCAAGCGCAAGAGTAACCCCCATGATTGGAGCAGCTACGTATGGGTGAGTGTTGAAGAACTCAAGGTGACGCTCAAGAGCAGCGATTTGATCTTCTTTTTTAGTATAGAGTTTTTTGATAGCTGGAATGAGTGTATAAGCCCAGCCCAAGTTTTGCATCCGTTCAAAGTTCCAAGACCCTTGTAAGAAGGTTGAACGCCACCAAACTTTTTTACGATCTGATTTAGTTAATTGAAGTTTTTCAGTCATGATGTTTTCAGTCCTTTCTTATCTTAGTAGTCTTCTAGGATATCGCCGATTGGGTCGTTAGAAGTTGCAGCTCCTCCGCCACCATTTCCACCAGTTTTAGAAAGGTGAAGGTAGATAAGAGCGATAGCAACACCGATAGCACCAAATCCGATTAGAGTAATATCTGATACAGCAGCAAGAACGAAACCAAGAGCGAAGAATGGCCATACTTCACGAGTTGCCATCATGTTGATAACCATAGCGTAACCAACGGCAACGACCATACCACCACCGATAGCCATACCATCTTTGAGCCAGTCTGGCATGGCACTAAGGATACTTTGTACAGTTTCAGTTGGAACCATAAGGAGAAGAGCTGCGGGAAGCGCGATACGAAGTCCTTGGAAAAGTAGCGCAATAAAATGCGCACGCTCCACAGCGCCGAAGTCACCTTTTTTAGCGGCAGCATCAGCAGTGTGAACCAAACCAACTGAAATTGTACGTACAATCATAGTTAAGAATAGACCAGCAACGGCAAGAGGGATAGCAACCGCTTGGGCAACACCGATACCTGTCTTGGTAAAGTCACCACCAAGAACCATGATAATGGCAGCAGCGACAGAAGCAAGTGCAGCATCAGGAGCGATAGCAGCACCGATATTTGACCAACCAAGGGCAATCATTTGAAGCGATCCACCGAGGATAATCCCTGCTTCCAAGTGACCTGTTACAAGCCCAATAAGGGTACAGGCTACAAGTGGTTGGTGAAATTGGAATTGGTCGAGGACGCCTTCAAGACCTGCAAGGAAGGCTACAACGACTACTAAAACCATAGAAATAATAGACATCTTTAAAATCCTTTCATAAATAATGGCTTATTTGACATTGGCTTTGTTAATCAAGTCAAACAAATCTTTTTTAGAATCATTTGGTACTTTACGGACATCGAATTCAACACCCAAGTCACGCATTTTTTCAAATGTAGCAACATCTTCTTTGTCCATAGACAAAACGGTATTGACCAATGTTTTACCTGTTGAGTGAGCCATAGAACCAACGTTAAGAGTCTTGATTGGCACGCCACCTTCGATTGCACGAAGGGCATCTTGAGGTGTTTCAAACAAGATAAGGGCATGTGTTTCTCCAAAGCGTGGGTCTTTTGAAACCTCAATCAATTTTTGAATTGGAACCACATTGGCTCTGACATTATTTGGAGCTGCTTGTTTAATCAATTCTTTACGAAGATCGTCGTTGGCAACGTTATCTGAAGCAACGATAATACGGTCTGCTTTTGAATCTGGAGTCCAAGCAGTTGCAACCTGACCGTGAAGGAGACGAGTGTCAAGACGGGCAAGGTTAATCTTGAGTTTTCCATCTCCGATAACAGTTCCTTCTGGGATAGCAGCTTGGGCAACTGGAGCAGCTGCAGCAGTTGCAACTTCTTCAACTGGATTTAACTCTTCTGGAAGAGCTTTGATGCCATCTTTGGCTTCTTTAATAATATTAGCAGCGACTTTTTCTACACCTGCAGCAGCGTCCATCAGGCGCTCTGTGTAGGCTTGAATTAACATCGGTAAGTTAAGTCCTGTGATGATGGCAAACTTACGCTCAGGATTTTCTCCCATCACGCGACTAGCTTGGTTAAATGGAGATCCACTCCAAAGGTCAGCCAAAACTAGAACCTCATCTTCTGCGTCAAATGCAGCAACAGCGTTATTAAACTTAGCGTATAGATCATCAGGACCTTCGTTTGGCATAAAGGTTACAACTTGAACCTTTTCTTGTTCACCAAAAATCATAGATCCTGACTGATGAATACCCGCAGCAAATTCGCCGTGGCTCGCAATAATGATTCCGATACTCATTATTGTCATTCCTCCTTTTTTGTTTTAGTTTTCGTTTAAGAAAACTTTAAGACTGTTTAAGTATAAACCGTTTTCATCTAAAAATCAACTATTTATCATAAAATAATTAAAAAGATTACATCTGAAAATATTGATATATTGAGTTTTGGAGACGTTTTTTTGAATCCTTATTAAAAAATTTAATATAAAAAAGTTGGAAGCGTATTCCAACTTTTAAAATAGATTTTTATTAGATTAGTGGGTGAAGTCGAGTACCATACGTCCTTGGATTTGACCTTTTTCCATTTCGTCGAAAATGGCTACGGCATCTTCTATTGGACGTTTTTGAACAACTGGAACTACCAAACCTTCTGCACCGAATTGGAAGGCTTCTTCCAAGTCTTTACGAGTTCCAACAAGAGAACCGATGACTTGGATTCCATCTAGAACGGTTTTCACGATGCTGAGTTCCATCATTTCAGAAGGAAGACCAACAGCGACGACGCGACCACCAGCACGAACTGAGTCAACAGCCTGGTTGAAGGCAACTTTAGATACAGCAGTTACGACCGCTGAATGAGCTCCTCCATCAGTTTTTTCCTTGATGAGTCCAGGTACATCTTCAACTTCGAGGCCGTTAATCACAATGTCAGCACCTACTTCTTTTGCAAGGGCAAGTTTGTCGTTATTGATATCAACTGCGATGACATGAGCATTGAATACTTTTTTAGCGTATTGAACAGCTAGGTTACCAAGTCCACCAGCGCCGTAAAGAACAACCCATTGGCCTGGTTCAACTTTGGCTTCTTTAATGGCTTTATAGGTTGTTACACCAGCACATGTGATAGAAGAGGCTTGGGCTGGATCAAGTCCGTCAGGAACTTTGACAGCATAGTCTGCAGTTACGATACATTGTTCAGCCATACCACCATCTACTGAGTAGCCGGCATTTTTCACTGTACGGCAAAGGGTTTCGCGACCAGTTGTACAGTATTCGCAAGTACCACATCCTTCAAAGAACCAAGCAACGCTGACGCGGTCACCGACTTTAAGGCTTTTCACATCTGGGGCAATTTCTTTAACGATACCGACACCTTCGTGACCTAGGACACGTCCTGGTACCTGACCGAAGTCGCCATGGGCAACGTGGAGGTCAGTGTGGCAAACACCACAGTATTCAATTTCTACAAGTGCTTCCCCAGTTTCAAGTGGGCGGAGTACTTTTTCTTCAACAGCAACACCAGTGCTTTCTGGATTTACAACAACAGCTTTCATAGCTATCCTCCTTTATATTGACCGAGAACAGGGACAACGGGACTGGATTGATTTTGTGTCAACAGAGTCGAGTGTAACGAGCTCTCTTGTATTTATATGTAAAGTATATCACAAAAGAAAGCCTTTTCCAAGGTTTTGGTGGTAAAAAATAGAACAATCGATTAACTGGTTGATGAGGCTGTGAAAAGAGCACAAAGACCAGCTCGCAAGCTGGTCAGTAGGGGCTATAAGAATAAGTCTTGCAGGGTTTTGGCAACTCCATCTTGGTCATTGGTCAGGGCAATTTGCTCATCTGCATAAGGGAGTAGCTCTGGATTGGCATTTTTCATGGCATAGCCCTTCCCAGCAAAAGCGAGCATTTCGGTATCATTGTGTTCATCTCCAAAAGCAATCAAATCTTTTTTGTCGCGGTTCATTACCTTGAGCAAGTAGTCCAAAGCAAAGGCCTTATTGACACCTTTTGGGGTACACTCAAGGATATTGAGCGGACCTCCCCAGGTATTGATAGACAGTTGATGCTGGTAGAAGGCGTTCATTTCTTTTGCCAAGGCATATTTGTCACTGGCTCTGGTCTGTAACAGAATACAGTTAGGATCCTTGGTTACTAACTCTGGCTGAAATTGATCTTCAGGCTGGAAAGCTTCTACACCAAATAGTTTAGGATCGGCAATTTCTTCATTGGGATTTGTGATGTAGAATTTTTTACGGTATTCTCCAGCGATAAAATCGGCTTGAATGTCCTCAGAACGTCGAACCATGTCTAGCAGATATTTTTTGTCTACCGTCAAACACTTTTCAAAGTCCCAAACTTGGTCTGGTAAATGAGTAAGGGAGCCGTTGAAATTAATCATAGGAGTGTCTAAGCCTAGTTCACGGTAAAAATCTTTTGACATACGATACGGACGGCCTGTCGTGATGATGACATGGTGTCCTTTTTCTGAAATTTTTTTGATCGTCTCTTTGGTGAAATCGGAGAGCTTGCTTTCATTATTTAGCAGGGTTCCGTCCAAATCGACTGCGATAATTTTTTTAGTCATATAAACCTTCCTAGTCGTTTCCAGATAAGATGTCTACTATTATATCAAAAAGAAGGAAGAAAAGCAGACAAGAACAAAAACTACAGTTGCTTTGATTTATTAAATAATTCAAACAAACATATTGAAAAGGTGAATGATAAATGATATAATACTGATATTGTTCGTAAAAAACAAAAGGAGATTAAAGATGGACAAACTATTTAAACTAAAAGAGCACGGGACAGATGTCCGTACAGAGGTGCTTGCTGGTTTAACAACATTCTTTGCAATGAGTTATATTCTCTTTGTAAACCCTCAAATGCTTTCCCAAACGGGTATGCCTGTTCAAGGTGTGTTCTTGGCAACGATTATCGGTTCTGTAGTTGGTACTTTGATGATGGCTTTCTATGCTAATTTGCCGTACGCACAAGCACCAGGTATGGGACTAAATGCCTTCTTCACCTTTACAGTTGTATTTGGGATGGGCTATACTTGGAAAGAGGCTCTTGGTATGGTCTTCATTTGTGGAATTATTTCACTGATTATTACCTTAACAAATGTTCGTAAAATGATCATCGAATCTATTCCAACAACACTTCGTTCAGCTATTTCGGCTGGTATTGGTGTTTTCCTTGCCTATGTTGGAATTAAGAATGCTGGTCTCTTGAAATTCTCAATCGATCCAGGTACTTATACGGTAGCAGGTGAAGGAGCAGACAAGGCTCAAGCTGCACTTACTGCAAACTCCGCAGCTGTTCCAGGATTGGTAGACTTCAATACTCCAGCCGTATTGGTAGCTCTTGCAGGTTTGGCTATTACCATTTTCTTTGTTGTTAAAGGCATCAAGGGTGGAATCATTCTTTCTATTTTAACAACGACTGTGCTTGCCATTGCTGTTGGTGTTGTCAAATTATCAGGGATTGACTTTGCTAGCAACAATCTTTCAGCAGCGGTTAATGATTTAGGAACTTTGTTTGGTGCTGCTCTTGGTTCAGAAGGTTTAGGATCTTTGATTTCAAACACTTCGCGTTTACCAGAAACCTTGATGGCTATTCTTGCCTTCTCACTAACGGATATTTTTGATACAATCGGTACTCTTATCGGTACTGGTGAAAAAGTTGGTATTGTTGCGACAAGTGGGGAAAACCATGAGTCCGCTAAATTGGACAAGGCTCTATACTCTGACTTGGTGGCAACTTCGGTAGGTGCCATTGCAGGTACTTCAAACGTTACGACCTATGTTGAATCTGCGGCTGGTATCGGTGCTGGTGGACGTACTGGTTTGACAGCCCTAGTGGTTGCGATCTGTTTTGCTCTATCTAGCTTCTTTAGCCCACTTCTTGCTATTGTTCCTTCAGCAGCAACAGCACCAATTTTGATTATCGTCGGAATTATGATGCTGTCTAATCTTAAAAATATTCCTTGGGATGATATGTCAGAAGCAGTTCCTGCCTTCTTTACTTCTATCTTTATGGGATTCAGCTACTCAATCACTCAAGGGATCGCAGTTGGTTTCTTGACATACACCTTGACAAAACTTGTCAAAGGTCAAGCCAAGGATGTGCACGTGATGATTTGGATTTTGGATGCCTTGTTTATCCTTAACTATATCAGTATGGCACTATAAATGGTATAATAGAAAAAGGGGAGTCTCCCCTTTTTCTTATAAGGAGGTACATCATGAAAGATAAGACGATTTGGCAAGAGGTTTTAAACAGAGGGAAATGGGTGATCATCCTTTTGGTAGCTTTTGTTCTATCTCAATTTCCCATAGGACTTGCTTTGTTTTTAGCAAACAAACAGTTTCCGATTTTACAGTCAGGGCTCTTAGTTGGTGCCCTATCCATAGTCGTTTTGATTGTATTTATTATTGGTGCACGAAAAACACAACTTGCTACTTTTAATCTATCCTTTTTTAAGGCAAAAGACTTGGCTCGCTTGGTACTGAGTTATCTGGTGATTTTTGCGACAAATCTCTTGGGTTCACTCCTGCTTCGACTAACAAATGAGGCAACAACCAGTAACCAATCAATACTGAATGGTTTGGTTCAGAATAGTTCCTTGATTTCAACTTTCTTCCTACTAGTCTTGATTGCGCCGATTTGTGAAGAAATTTTGTGTCGTGGGATTATTCCAAAAAAGATTTTCCGTGGAAAAGAAAAACTAGGCTTTATTGTTGGTGCAATCGTCTTTGCCTTGCTTCATATGCCAACCAATCTACCTTCTGTGATTATTTATGGAGGAATGTCAACGGTTTTGACTTGGACAGCCTATAAGACTGAGCGTTTGGAGATGTCCATTTTGCTTCATATGATTCTCAATGGTATTGCATTTTGTTTGTTGGCCTTATTGGTATTGATTAGTAGAAATCTAGGTCTATCATTCTAAACAATTGGCCTACTTGGAAAAGATGAATACTAACGTGTCCATCTTTTTTCTTTTTATGGTAAAATAGAGAAATAATATGATGAAAAGCCTTAAGGAAGTGACCGTTATGTCCAATAAAGTCAACCACAAAAAAACAGCTATTTGTGGAATTATCAATGTAACCCCAGACTCCTTTTCGGATGGTGGGCAGTTTCTTGCTCTTGACCAGGCGCTCCAGCAAGCTCGTAAATTGATAGCTGAAGGAGCGAGTGTGCTAGATATCGGTGGAGAATCGACCCGGCCCCGGCCGGGCAGTAGCTATGTTGAGATAGAAGAGGAAATCCAGCGTGTTGTTCCAGTGATTAAAGCTATCCGTGAGGAAAGTGATGTTCTCATTTCCATTGATACTTGGAAAAGTCAGGTGGCAGAGGCTGCCTTGGCTGCTGGTGCCAATCTGGTCAATGATATCACGGGTCTCATGGGAGATGAGAAAATGGCGGATGTGGTTGCTAAGGCTGGAGCGAAGGTGGTTATCATGTTTAATCCAGTTATGGCTCGTCCTCAGCATCCTAGTTCGCTCATCTTTCCTCATTTTGGTTTTGGACAAGCTTTTACAGAAGAAGAGTTAGCTGGCTTTGAAAAAATGCCAATCGAAGACTTGATGGAGGCTTTCTTTGAACGAGCTCTAGCGAGAGCGGATCAAGCTGGGATTGCAAGAGAAAATATTCTACTGGATCCAGGAATTGGCTTTGGTCTGACTAAGAAAGAAAATCTGCTTCTTCTACGGGATCTAGATAAACTACACCAGCAAGGCTATCCAATCTTTCTTGGTGTTTCGCGCAAGCGGTTTGTTATTAATATCCTGGAGGAAAATGGCTTTGAAGTTAATCCTGAGACCGAACTTGGTTTCCGCAATCGGGACACAGCTTCGGCTCATGTAACCAGTATCGCTGCGAGACAGGGTGTGGAAGTGGTCCGCGTACATGACGTAGCCAGTCACAGGATGGCGGTTGAAATTGCCTCTGCTATTCGTTTAGCAGATGATGCAGAAAATCTAGATTTAAAACAATATAAGTAAGATGAACGAAATTCAAAACAATCAGTGGATTGCCCACTACCGAACGGACCAACCGCATTTTGGTTTGGAGCGAATGGTGGAACTCCTAGCTCTGCGAGGCAACTCCCATCTCAAACTCAAGGTTATCCACATCGGTGGGACCAACGGCAAGGGGTCTACCATTGCTTTTTTGAAAAAGATGCTGGAAAAGCTAGGACTGAGAGTTGGGGTGTTCAGCTCGCCCTATCTCATTCATTATACGGATCAGATTAGCATCAATGGGGAATCTATCCCCGAGGCTAGGCTAGAAGCCCTCATGGCAGACTATCAGTCTTTGCTTGAGGGAGAATCGGCTGACAATTTGCAGGGAACAACCGAGTTTGAGATTATCACAGCTCTAGCTTATGATTACTTTGCCTTAGAGCAAGTAGATGTGGCTATCATGGAAGTCGGCATGGGTGGTCTTTTGGATAGTACTAATGTTTGTCAGCCAATTTTGACAGGGATTACGACCATTGGACTGGACCATGTAGCCCTACTTGGGGACACCTTGGGGGCCATAGCAGAGCAGAAGGCTGGTATTGTCAAACAAGGTATTCCTTTGGTGACAGGTCATATTGTTCTTGAAGCCTTGACTGTGATAGACTCTATTGCAGAAGCTAAAAATGCGCCGAGACTTGCCTATGGGAGTGATTATCAAGTTTCTTATCAAGAAAGTGTGGTGACAGGTGAGGTATTTGACTATACAAGTGCTGTCAGACAAGGTCGCTTTCAGACAGGTCTGCTTGGTTTGCATCAGATTGAGAATGCAGGGATGGCGCTTGCCCTCCTAGACACTTATTGCCAGGAGACTGGGCGAGAATTTGCAAGTAATGCCTTGGTCGCTCAAGCCTTGGAGGAAACCAGATGGCCAGGGCGTTTGGAGGTTCTGTCTAGCGCCCCATTGTTGCTTTTGGATGGGGCCCACAATCCCCATGCTATCAAGGCTTTATTAGCAACCTTGCAAGAACGCTTTGCGGATTATCATAAGGAAATCCTCTTTACGTGTATTAAAACCAAGGCTTTGGAGGATATGCTGGATTTACTAGAGACGATGCCAGATAGTCAATTGACCTTAACCCATTTTGACGATAGTCGGGCGACGGATGAAAGCGTGCTGAAAGAGACAGCCAAGTCTAGAAATCTCAATTACCAAAGTTGGCAGGATTTTCTAGAGCAGAAATTGACAGATAAAAATGAAGAGAAACAAACAGTTAGGATTGTCACGGGTTCCTTGTATTTCTTGAGCCAAGTGAGAGCCTATCTGATGGAGAGGAAGAACGAGAATGGATACACAAAAGATTGAAACGGCTGTAAAAATGATTATTGAGGCTGTCGGTGAGGATGCTAACCGCGAGGGCTTGCAGGAAACACCTGCTCGTGTAGCCCGTATGTACCAAGAGATTTTTTCAGGTCTTGGCCAAACTGCTGAGGAACACCTGTCAAAATCCTTTGAGATTATCGACGATAATATGGTGGTGGAGAAGGATATCTTTTTCCACACCATGTGTGAACACCACTTCTTGCCCTTCTATGGGAGAGCGCACATTGCCTATATTCCAGACGGTCGTGTGGCAGGCCTGTCCAAGCTAGCTCGTACAGTTGAAGTCTACTCTAAAAAACCACAGATTCAAGAACGGTTGAATATTGAAGTGGCTGATGCCTTGATGGACTATCTGGGGGCTAAGGGAGCCTTTGTTGTCATTGAGGCGGAACATATGTGTATGAGCATGCGTGGTGTCAGAAAGCCAGGTACTGCGACTTTGACTACTGTAGCCCGTGGCGTATTTGAGACGGATAAGGACCTCCGAGACCAGGCTTATCGTTTAATGGGACTATAAAAGAATCCGCTTTAAGCGGATTTTTCTAGAAAGGACTAGTTATGGATCAACTGCAGATTAAAGATTTGGAAATTTTTGCCTATCATGGTCTTTTCCCTAGTGAGAAAGAATTGGGGCAGAAGTTTGTTATTTCCGCAAGCTTATCCTATGATATGACCAAGGCGGCTACAGACTTGGATTTAACAGCCTCTGTCCATTACGGAGAACTGTGTCAGCAGTGGACGACTTGGTTTCAGGAAACCACTGAGGACTTGATTGAAACGGTAGCCTACAAACTAGTTGAACGTACCTTTGAGACCTATCCTCTTGTCCAAGAGATTGAGTTGGAACTAAAAAAACCTTGGGCTCCAGTGCATTTGCCATTGGATACCTGCTCGGTGACCATTCGCCGTCGTAAGCAGCGAGCCTTTATCGCCCTAGGAAGTAATATGGGAGACAAGAAAGCGAACTTGGAACAAGCTATTGATAAACTGCGGACTCGAGGTATCCATATTCTCAAAGAGTCCAGTGTCTTGGCGACGGAGCCTTGGGGTGGTGTGGAACAAGATAGCTTTGCTAATCAGGTGATTGAAGTAGAAACCTGGCTACCAGCACCAGTCTTGTTAGAAACATTGTTAGCCATTGAGTCAGAAATGGGACGGGTTAGAGAAGTGCATTGGGGGCCTCGCTTGATTGATTTGGACTTGCTTTTTGTGGAGGACCAGATTATTTACACAGACGAGCTCATCTTGCCTCATCCTTATATAGCAGAACGCCTCTTTGTTCTTGAGCCGTTAGTGGAAATAGCTCCCCATTTTATCCATCCGATCCTAAAGCAACCAATTCGTTACTTGGTTGACCAGTTGGAGCAAGGAAATGCCTAAGCTTTCCGAGACCTATAGCAAGTGGAAGAGTATCGGGGAGGGACTGCTTGCTATTGTTTTAGGGCTTCTCTTGATTCGTTTTGGACAAGTTATTCCGCGAATGGGGTACCAGTTGCTGATGGGCTACTTTTCCTTGTCAGCAGTTTGGCACTTGTTGACTCGCTGGTTTCAAGATAAAAAACGTCGGGAAAATATCTTTGTAACCCTGGGCAAGCTGGTGGTTGCGGCTCTGGTGTTTGACTCTATCATCTTGCAAGACCTTGCCCTCTATCTCCTGGTTTTTATCATTGCGAGCTACCAGCTGTTTACGGGCATCATTAGTCTTGTGACTTGGTCTCTCTATCGAAAAAATGCCATTCATCCTCGGCTTCATCATCTCTTCGATGCTGTATGGATGATAGGATTCGGTCTTTATAGCATCTCTCCTTTTCACGATGCAGCGAATTTTGAATTGCTCTTGTTTGGATTTTACTTGCTCATGCTAGGAGCTAGTAGCCTCCGGGACGGTTTCTTTTTTGAAAGGATAGAAAACAATCCCAAGCTGAAACGACGTATGCGAATGACCTTGCCGATCTTTGTGACGGCTCTGATCCCTATCAGCACCTTGCGTAAACTGAATGAGTGGCTGTCAAATCATGAAAACCAAGAAGGAGAAGTTCATTCAGAAAGAAAAAACGATCAGGTGGTTGATCTAGAAATTTTTATTCATACCTCAGAAACCTCTTTCTTCCTTGCCATGGGGCATGTGGATATTTGCTATCAAGGGACGGTTATTTCCTATGGCTCGTATGATCCTCACTCGGAGCGCTTATTCGGCATGGTTGGAGACGGTGTCTTGTTTAAAGCCAATCGGGAAAAATACATCGAGCTCTGTAAGAGGGAAAGTCAGAAGACCTTGTTTGCTTATGGCCTGAGTTTGACGGACCAACAGAAAGCAGCTATCCAAGCGCGTTTAGCGGAGATAGAAGACCTGTTAATTCCTTGGGAACCAAGCTCGCAGTTGATGAAAAGAAGAGAGGGAGAGGTCAAGCATACCTACTCCTACCAACTGAAAGAGGAAGCAGATGCGACCCTCTATAAATTCAGCTCATCTGAGTTTAAGACCTACTTTGTTCTCAGTACCAATTGTGTTTTGCTGGCAGACTCTATCGTGGGAAAAGCTGGAACTGATATATTGAGTCCCCAAGGTTTCATTGTGCCAGGGACTTATCAGGATTACCTTGATTTAGAGTACACAAAACCCAATGGTCTAGTTGTTAGTCGCTCCATTTATTAGAAAAAGAAAACTCTAGTTCCTCAGCAGTTTACGCCAAGAAGCTAGAGTTTTTAAAATAGGTCATTTTCTTCAGGAAGGAGGATGGTTTCTCTGCCGTCCAAGTCTAAAATAAGGAGCCTAGGAGGGTAAAGCGGATCGAAAGGATGATTGAAGTCAAAATCAATGCTAGTCGGAAGGTGCTGGCTAGAAAAATGGAAGGTGATGGTCCCCTTATTGTTGAGCAGTTGAAACTCAAGTTCTTCTTCTAATTCAAAGACATTTTTCAGGAAATGATCGATAATGAACCATAAAGAGTCAATGACATCGTCAGGCAGGCTGGTCACGACGCCAAAACTAGCGGAACGTCTCTGTGTATTTGTAAAAGCCATGTTCTCCTCCCCCTTTATTTTCCTTATCATACAGCAAAATGTCTTAAAAATCAAGAAATCCTACTCGTTTTTTCAAAATGGGAATAAACTGTGAAATTTTTTCAAAGTTTCTCTAAAAAATACTTGAAAGTGTTTACAATAAGTGATAAAATGGAGTAAGTAGATGCGTGAAAGCGAAATTTTCATTATAGAAAGGAAACGGAATGAACACAGATGATACAGTAACGATTTATGACGTCGCCCGTGAAGCAGGAGTTTCAATGGCAACAGTTAGCCGTGTCGTTAATGGCAACAAGAATGTTAAAGAGAACACTCGAAAAAAAGTCCTAGAAGTGATTGATCGCTTGGACTATCGTCCAAATGCGGTAGCACGTGGTTTGGCTAGCAAGAAAACAACGACAGTCGGAGTTGTGATTCCTAACATTACCAATGGTTATTTCTCAACACTTGCTAAGGGGATTGACGACATTGCTGAAATGTACAAGTATAACATTGTCCTTGCAAATAGTGATGAGGATGATGAAAAGGAAGTTTCAGTGGTTAACACTCTCTTTTCAAAACAAGTCGATGGGATTATCTTTATGGGCTATCACTTGACTGAAAAGATTCGTTCAGAGTTTTCTCGTTCACGGACACCGGTTGTTCTTGCTGGTACTGTGGATGTAGAACACCAACTTCCAAGTGTCAATATCGACTACAAACAAGCAACGATTGATGCTGTAAGCTACCTTCTCAAAGAAAACGAAAAGATTGCTTTTGTGAGTGGACCACTCGTCGATGATATCAATGGCAAGGTTCGTTTGATCGGTTACAAGGAAGCCTTGAAAAAAGCAGGACATTCTTATAGCGAGGGATTGGTCTTTGAATCAAAATACAGCTATGACGATGGTTATGCCTTGGCAGAACGCTTGATTTCATCACAAGCTACAGCCGCAGTTGTAACAGGTGATGAATTGGCGGCAGGTGTGTTGAATGGTTTGGCTGACCATGGCGTATCTGTGCCAGAAGAGTTTGAAATCATCACGACAGATGACTCTCAGATTGCACGATTCACTCGTCCAAACTTGACGACTATTGCCCAACCTCTTTATGACTTAGGTGCTATCAGCATGCGTATGTTGACGAAGATTATGCATAAGGAAGAGTTGGAAGAACGTGAAGTTCTCTTGCCTCATGGTTTGACAGAACGTCGCTCTACACGAAAACGTAAATAGAAAAAATCAGGGAATCGTGAAGATTTCCTGATTTTGTGTTCTAGAGAAGAGGATTAGCCTTCCATATAGTCTTTCAAAGCTTGTCCTTTTAGTCCAGCATTAAGGGCAATTAATAATTTGAGGCGCGCTTTTTGAGCGTTGAGTTCTTTGACAAAGAAAACACCAGCTCGTTGCAACTGCACTCCTCCACCTGGGTAGGCGTAGACAGGTTCAGCAATGCCATTAAAGCATCGTGAGACCAAGGCGACTGGAATTCCTTTTTGGAGGAGATTTTCCAACTTTTGAGCTGTTTCTTTGGGAATATTGCCTGCTCCGAAGGCCTGAATAACTAAGCCATCCAGCTGTTCCAAGTCTAACATATCGATCAGCTCGTCTGTCATACCGGCATAGGCTGAGATGATGGGAACCAGACCTTGAATATGCTCAAGATCAAACCGGACACGAGGTTCAGCCGTTTTGAAGTAGAGGATTTCTTGCTTCATGATGAGGCCAAGTGGTCCATGTGTTGGGGTTTGAAAGGTGCTGACATTGGTCGTATGAGTTTTGGTAACATACTTGGCTGCGTGGATCTCGTCGTTCATGACGACCAGCACACCCTTGTCGGCTGCTTTGTCATCACTGGCAACTCGCAGCGCGCTCAGATAGTTATATACACCGTCGCTACCAAGTTCGTTTGAACTACGCATGGCCCCTGTTAGAACGATGGGGATGGGCGGAATTTTCATGGTATCAAGGAAGTAGGCTGTTTCTTCTAAGGTATCTGTACCATGTGTGATGACAACTCCATCATAGTTATCAGCTTCCTCTTTAATCTTATGATAGAGTGCAAGCATATGCTTGGGTTTGATATGAGGGCTTGGCAGATTAAAAAAGTCTAGGGCATGAACCTCAATCCCTTCAAGCGGATTGGAAACATGGTTCATGGGATTTTCCTGGCTAGTTACAACGGCACCAGTGGCGTCTGCTTGCATGGAAATAGTCCCACCTGTATGTAAAACAAGGATTTTCTTAGGCATGATTTAGTCACTCTTTCTGAAATGTGGTATAATCATTGTAACACAAAAGGGGAGAATGGGACAGGATGGAAGTCAAGGCTGTTTTTTTTGATATCGATGGAACGCTAGTCAACGATCGCAAGAGTGTTTTGAAATCCACTAAGGACGCGATTAAGATTGTCAAAGAGCAAGGAGTGCTTGTTGGAGTAGCGACAGGACGAGGGCCGTTTTTTGTCAAGGAATTGATGGAAGACTTGGACCTAGACTTTGCGGTGACCTACAATGGCCAATACATTTTTAATAAAGAAAAGGTGCTCTTTGCAAGTCCGATTGCTAAGTCAAGCCTGCGTCAACTGATTGCTTACGCTAAAAAGGAGCGTAAAGAAATCGCTCTTGGAACCGAGCATGCCGTTGTTGGTTCGAAGATTATGTCATTTGGTCTCGGCTCCTTTTCACAACTGGTTAGTCGTTTTATTCCGACTGTGCTGACAAGAACCGTTAGCCGTTCCTTTAATCGAATGGTTAGCAAGGCAGTTCCTCAAAAGGAAGACGACCTGCTTAACTTGATTAATCAACCCATTTATCAAGTTTTGATGCTGATGACGCCAGAGGAATCTGAGAAGGCAGCAGCTGATTTTGAAGATTTGAAATTAACTCGAAGCAATCCTTTTGCAGCAGATATCATCAACCAAGGAAATTCCAAACTAGAAGGCATTCGCCGAGTCGGGAAAGAATATGGATTTGATCTCAATCAAGTCATGGCCTTTGGTGATTCAGACAATGATCTAGAAATGTTGGCGGGTGTTGGGATGTCGGTTGCTATGGGAAATGGCAGTAGCAGTGTCAAAGAAGTCGCCAAGCATATTACGGCAAGTAATCAACAAGATGGTATCCACAAGGCGCTCGAGCACTTTGGTGTTTTGGCTTCAGAAAAAGTGTTTGTCAGTCGGGACTACCACTTTAATAAGGTCAAAACCTTCCACCACATGATGGATGAACGAACTCAAGAAGAGCCACAGGCATGGGATGCTGAAGGTGCAACCCACCGAGCAGATTTTAAAATTGAAGAATTAGTAGAGTTTGTTCGCGCAGCAAGTTCTTTGGAGGAAGAATTTCAAAACTCCCTTGCAAGCATGCATGAGGCACTTGATAAGGCGGCAGAGAAAGTGGCGAAAAAGACGCCTGCTAAGCAAAATCTGGTCGGTCAAGTGGATGCTTTGATTGACACACTGTATTTTACATACGGTAGTTTTGTTTTGATGGGAGTAGATCCAGAACGTATCTTTGACATTGTTCATGAGGCAAATATGGGGAAGGTTTTCCCTGATGGGAAAGCTCATTTTGATCCAGTTACACACAAGATTTTAAAACCAGAAGACTGGGAAGAAAAATATGCTCCAGAACCTGCCATCCGACAGGAACTACAACGTCAGTTTAAAGCTTATGAGCGACATAAAGAAAGAAAAAATAAAAAATAAGAGAAATTTCTTTTCCCTGGATGAAAAATTCGGGGATTTTTTGAGCTGAAAAACCGAACAATTTTATATATATCACTAATTATTATTAGCATATTTGTACTAGAAAAAGAAAAGAAAAAAATGAAAAGATAGTGAAAATAAAACAACGGGAAATTACATTGCTTACAAAGAATAGTTGAAAAGCTAGATACATTACTAATATATCTAGCTTTTCTTTTAAAAAAACATCAAAAAAAGACAAGTCAAATTATTTGACATTTGAAAGTTGATGTGTTAGAATAAATTCAGAAAGCGAATAAATATAAAATCCTCATACTACTACAATATGCTCTTTTTTAAGACAGAGAGTCAACTTGTTTATTTCAGGCCTGTTAACAAGTTGATGTGAGGAGTTCACTCTAGCTTTGAGGTTTAGTTATAAAATTGTGCACAATTGCTTTCCAAATTTTTATTATTTTAATTTTCAAGTTTAAAAATTAAAGAATTAAGAGGTTGAAATGAAGAAAAAATATACCTATTTGACAGCTTCTGTTTTAACAGCTGTAACAATGCTTCCAACTTTTGCACCAAGTGAAGCTCACGCTGCTTCTAACGGATATAGTAACAATAGATACTATACATCATCTAGTCGTCGTTCATCTTCTCGTAATACTAATCGTACTACTGCAAATCGTAGCCGTACATCAAACTATACTGTAAGAAGTTACGGCTACAATAGTTATTACCCAAGCTATAACTATGGCTACAATAGCTACTACCCAAGCTATAACTATGGATATGGTAGCTATTACCCAAGTTACAACTACGGTTACAATAATTGGAATAACTACTATGGCTATGACAACAGTAGCAACTACTATGGTTATAACTACTGGAATAATTACAACAACCTTGCTAGCGATGAAAACTATATTTACTGGAATGGCAATCACTACTACCGTATGAACGACGGTAGCTACCGTATTTATCGCAACGGTCAGTGGAAACCTTTGACAAACAACAGTAATAATAACTCATCTACTAACAACTTGGAAAACGATCCGCACTATCGTTACGAAAATGGTTACCATTACTATGTATTGGATAATGGTGATTATTACTACTACCAAAATGGTAAGTGGGTATTGGTGAAAGATTCTGCTGATACAACAACTCCAGAACAACCGGCAACACCGGCTGAACCAAAACCAGCACAACCAACAACTCCGGTTGAACCAGCACAACCAAGTCAACCTGAAGTTCCTGCTCCAACGCCAGCAGAACCAGAGACTCCAACACCAGCTCCTAGTGATAAACCTGAAGAGCCAACAACACCAGCTGAGCCACAACCAGCACAACCAGCAACTCCAAGTGTTGACCTACCAGAAAACCCACCAATTAATGGTGCTGATAGTGAATTTGATCCATTCAAACCATCTACAGAAACGCCAGCGGAACCAAAACCAGCAACACCAGCAACTCCAGCTATCCCAACAACACCAGGTTTGGTAACAACTGATGAACCAAGTGAAAATCAAATCCCTGATTATGTTGAAAAACCAGCTGAAGGATTGGAACACTTGGCTTGGGCACCAAATGGACAAACTCCAAAATTGGTTTACCCACCAGGTAAACCAGGTGATGCAGTCCTCAAAAATGATAAAAACTACTACTTCGACGGTAGTGCACATTACTACTATGTACCATCTAACTCAGAGCGTACAGGTTACTCAGCATACTGGAAGTGGCTTGGAGGAAAATGGAAACTTCAAGGGATGACTGATCCAAACGATCCAGCTCGTGATCCAAAACTTCACGAAAATACTGCTGATGACGAGTACATGTACAGTGACAAGAACTCAAGCGTGAAACTTTACTCAACTAACTTGGTAACGACTGCTAAAGCAGGTCAAGCATTGCCATTCAAGAATGTTGAAGAGTTCAAGAACTACGTTATCGAAAAGATGAATCCTAAGTTCCTTGATAACGCAGGATGGGATGCCAAAGTTGAATGGGAAATCGAAGATCCAGAAATCTTTGAAAAAACCAAAGAAAACCCATATGCTAAGGATTATGTCTTGATTGCAAATCTTAAGAGTGGTGTTGAGGATAAGAAATACAGTGATGTAGAATTTGGTTATGTTAAGTTTGTTTACCGTGTTGAAGCAACAAACGATACAAACTATGACTATGTTTCAAAAGCTAAAGAAGCTTTCGCTAAAATCAATGAAGAGCGTAAAGCTCAAGGCTTGAAAGAGTTGACATGGTCAGAAGACATTTATCAAAATCAAGCACTTCCAAAAGTAAATGAAATCTCACGTCAATACGATAGCTCAGGCTTTGTTGGACGTCGTGATGAAGATGCAGCTGTTGTCGTTAAGAAATGGGCAAACAGTGGTTTGAGAGACTTGCTTCTCGATCCAAATGTCACTGAAGGAGCTGTAGCAGCAGTAGTTGATGGAAACGGTGTATACTACTGGGCATACAGTTACAAATAATTCAATCTTTTGAGATTGACTACTTTCTAAATAAGATAGAGGCTTTAAACAATTGTTTAAAGCCTTTTTGTGACCCAATCAGGACAAACAAAAAGGAGCTCAAGGCTCCCTTTTTTAATGATTACAATGTTTTTTCACTTTCTCTCACGACCAGCAAATCGACTTTTGCATGGCGAAGAATATACTCAGATGAAGAGCCAACCAAGAGGCGTTCAAAGGCATTAAGCCCTGTTGCACCAACGAGAATCAGGTCAACATTTTCTGCGTCTGGAATAGTGCGGGCAAGGAGGGTTTTTGGATTTCCCATTTCGATGACGATGTGAATATCGGTCACACCAGCATCTCTTGCGCGTTTTTCGTACTCCTTCATCAGACTTTCAGCATCGACTTGGAGTTCTTCGTAAACTTCAGCATCAAAGGTAGACACGCTTTGAAGAGCGCGTGTGTCGATAACATGGGCAATGGTGAGCTTGGATTCGTTGCGTAGAGCAGTGTAAACACCTTTGACGAAAGCCAAGTCCGCTTCTTTAGAACCATCAATTGCGACCATAACATTTTGGTAACGTTGTGCCATAATGAAACCTCCTGAAATTTTCTTACTGTTATTGTAATCCTTTTCACTAAAGAAGTAAAGTAAAAATCATATTTCAATAAATATTATTGGAGATTCAATTTGGTGGAGATATGTTAAAATAAAAGAAAACGAGCTAGTAGGAAAGACAGCGAGGGGATGAGAAAGTATGAAAGATTTTGTTCAAGCTTCTAAAAAAATAAGTTTTCTTTATCATGGAATTATCCTTGCGTCACTTGTAGGTGAAGTAGTGATGCTTTGGCAGCTGGAAAGAGTCATGCCCGTTCTTTATCCAGGTTTTGTTGGATTTCTTTTCTTTCACCTAGTCTACCACATCATTTTATTTGTGATTGCAAAGAGAAGTGGTCGCTTGGACTATTTGGTCACGTGGGGGCTCTTTCTCATGTTTAATCTTTTGTATGATTCTTTTATAGCGCTGATCTTTCTAGGTTTGTCTTTTGGTATGTGAGAAAATGCTTCTGTATTCTAGTTGTTTAGACGGTGAAAACCTAGTCGTTGTGAGTTTTTTTCTTTGCTTGCTCATTTCAGGAAACTTGTCGCAATCCCTTTCTAGTGGTATAATGTTACTATCTCGATGAATTGAGGAAAAAAGATGAAAGAATTTAACAAGTCTAGCAAGCTAGAGCATGTTGCTTATGATATCCGTGGTCCTGTTTTGGAAGAAGCCATGCGTATGCGAGCAAACGGAGAAAAGATTTTGCGCCTGAACACAGGGAATCCAGCCGAATTTGGTTTTACAGCGCCAGATGAGGTCATTCATGACTTGATTATGAATGCGCGTGATAGTGAAGGTTACTCTGATTCTAAAGGGATTTTCTCAGCTCGTAAGGCTATCATGCAGTATTGCCAACTGAAGAAATTTCCAAATGTGGATATTGATGATATTTACCTTGGAAATGGTGTCAGTGAGTTGATTGTCATGTCCATGCAGGGGCTTTTGGACAATGGTGATGAGGTCTTGGTACCGATGCCAGACTATCCTCTCTGGACAGCAGCTGTCAGCCTAGCTGGAGGAAATGCCGTTCACTATATCTGTGATGAAGCTGCAGAATGGTACCCTGATATTGACGATATCAAGTCAAAAATCACTTCAAATACCAAGGCTATTATTCTCATCAATCCAAATAATCCGACAGGAGCTCTTTATCCCAAGGAACTCTTGTTAGAGATTATCGAGATTGCACGTCAAAACGACTTGATCATCTTTGCGGATGAAATTTACGACCGTATGGTCATGGATGGTCATGAGCATGTCTCAGTAGCTAGTCTGGCTCCAGATGTCTTCTGTGTCAGCATGAATGGTCTTTCAAAATCTCACCGTATCGCTGGTTTCCGTATAGGATGGATGGTCTTATCTGGACCTAAGACACATGTCAAGGGCTATATTGAAGGTCTCAATATGCTGTCCAACATGCGCCTTTGCTCTAACGTTTTGGCCCAGCAAGTCGTACAAACCTCGCTAGGTGGGCACCAGTCAGTGGACGAATTGCTCCTTCCTGGTGGACGGATCTACGAGCAAAGAAACTTCATTTACAATGCCATTCAAGATATTCCTGGTTTATCTGCTGTTAAACCCAAAGCCGGACTTTATATTTTCCCTAAAATTGACCGCAATATGTATCGCATCGATGATGATGAACAGTTCGTTCTTGATTTCTTGAAGCAGGAAAAGGTTCTCTTGGTTCATGGTCGCGGTTTTAACTGGCAAGAACCAGACCATTTCCGTATTGTTTACCTCCCTCGTGTAGATGAGTTAGCACAAATCCAAGAAAAGATGACTCGTTTCTTGAAACAGTATCGTAGATAGGGCTTACATTAGAAAAAGCTGGAAACATTTGCCTAGAGCTATTGACAAAAGTATCAGAATCAGATAGAATAGTAAAGTATGTTTAGTAACTGATCACTTTATAGCCGGCTAAACGAATACAAAATCTATGAGGAGGTATTCATCGTGAAACGTACTTATCAACCAAGTAAAATTCGTCGTGCGCGCAAACACGGATTCCGTAACCGTATGTCAACTAAAAACGGTCGTCGCGTATTGGCAGCTCGTCGTCGTAAAGGACGCAAAGTTTTGGCTGCATAATCCAAACGAATTCAACAAAGAAGTCAGTAGGAACTCGAGTCTACTGACTTTTCTTTTTATCTTAAAGAGTGAACTGTCTACGAAATCGGTCATTTTAGATGAAACTCATGGAGGGCTCATTTAAAAGGTCACATACAAAAAACTCAAAACCAGATAGAAGTTACTGATTTTGAGTTTTTGTTTATTCTTTTAAGTGATAAGAGTAGCTAGCGACAACGACGTCTTCGTGCCATCTGAGAGCGTATTTTAGTTTAAGGCTCATTTGATTGTGCAGGATATTTTGCCAAGGCTTGTTAGGAATAAATTGTGGTACAAGAACTGTAACGGTGTAGTTTTTTTGCTTAGCTTCTTGGGCGATTCGTTTGACATATTTAACGCTAGGGGTGATGATGTCGCGGTAGCTGGTATTGATATTCTTTAGAGTGATATTTGGGAAGTAATCGGCAAATTCCTGAAGAATTTCTTGGTCTTTTTCGGCCGTTTCTTTAGTAGAAATGTGCATGGCCAACACTTCATCACCGATACTTTGAGCGTAGTTAATGGCTCCGACACTTACTCGAGTAACATTTCCTACGAGGACGAGAACCAGATTGCCGTCATAAGTGCGTTTTTCAATTCCTTCGTAGAGTCGTAGTTGTTTTGCCACTTTTTGGTAATGGCTGTGAATGGACAAAAAGAGGAAAGTTAAAACTAGGATAATTGGGAAGAATGGCCAGATATCACCCAGTCTGAAGAGGAGTAAAATGAGGACAATGGCATAACAAATGATGGCCCCAAGGATATTAGCGAAGGCAGATTTTAAGAAGTTTGCTCCTTTTTCCTTTTTCCAATGGCGAATCATCCCAGTCTGAGAAAGGGCAAAGGGAACGAAGACTCCGATAGTATAAAGAGGAATCAAGCGCTCAGTATTCCCATTAAAAATGAGAAGAAGGATCATAGCTCCAAAAGCCAGAGTTAAGATACCGTTGGAGTAGCCAAGGCGATCCCCTTTTTCCATAAAGAGATGGGGCATGTACTTGTTTTTAGCCATATTGTAAGCCAGCATAGGGAAGGCTGAAAAGCCAGTATTTGCAGCTACAGCTAGAATCAAGGCTGTTGAGAACTGGAAGAGATAGTAGCTAGCATGACCAAAGAATGAATCACCAAGAATGCCCTTGGCCATTTGCGAGAGGATGGTTTCTCCGTGTTGAGGCGTGATACCCATCCAGTAGTTTAGGAAGGTAATGCCTGCAAAAAGAAATCCTAAAATCAGCGACATGATGGTCAAAGTCTGAGCAGCATTCTTTTCTTTCGGAGTTTTAAAAAATGGTACCGCATTTGAAATAGCTTCAACCCCTGTCAGAGAGGCAGAGCCACTGGTAAAGGCTCTTAGTAGGAGAACGATGGAAAGGCTCGGAACAGTTTGTCCAATGGTTGAAGTCGCCTGATAGTTTAGGGAACCTGTAAACAGTTGAAAGACCCCATAAAGCAAGAGAAAGACGGTACTGAAGATAAAGAGGTAGACGGGAATCATCAGAGAGCTGGCAGATTCTTTCAATCCTCTTAAATTCAAGAGCATGAGCAGGCAGACTAGGAAAATAGAGATATGAAGATTGTAGGGATGGAGGGCAGGTATGGCTGCTGTAATAGCATCAGCTCCAGAAGCGACGGATACGGCTACTGTCAGCATATAGTCAACAAGGAGACTGCCTCCTGCAATCAAGCCCAGTTCAGGGGAGAGATTTTCCCGAGTGACCATATAAGCCCCTCCTCCTTGAGGATAGGCATGAATGATTTGACGATAGGAAATGGTCAAACTAGCGAGCAGTAAGAGGACAAAAATACCGATAGGGAGGCTCCACCAAATAGCGAGAGGAGAGAGGCTGACTAAAACGAGAATGACTTGTTCAGGTCCATAGGCAATAGAAGACAGGGCATCACTGGATAACATTGCAAGTGCCTGCATTTTTCCCAACAATCCCCCTTCGCCGTCTGTGAGAGACTTGAGTGGTCGACCGATAAAGGTATATTTTAATTTTCTAAACATTTTCTTTTCCTTTGCTGAAAATTTCAATAAGTGTTATTATACTGCTTTGAAAAAGAGCAGTCAAGGGAGAATGATTGGTATTAGAATATTTTTACAAGCCGAGGGATGCTATTTTTGGTATAATAGATGGAAGAAAATGAGGTTAGAAGAGATGATTTTTGATACGCACACACATTTAAATGTGGAAGAATTTGCAGGACGTGAGGAGGAAGAACTTGCCTTGGCAGCTGAGATGGGCGTGACTCGGATGAACATTGTTGGTTTTGACAAGCCGACCATTGAACGTGCCCTAGAGTTAGCAGATGAGTATGAGCAACTCTGCGCAACTGTTGGCTGGCATCCGACTGAAGCAGGGACTTACACAGATGAGGTCGAAGCTTACTTGCTTGAAAAACTGAAACATCCCAAGGTTGTTGCCTTGGGTGAGATTGGTCTGGACTACCATTGGATGACAGCACCTAAGGAAGTGCAGGAACAGGTTTTTCGTCGTCAGATTCAGCTGTCTAAGGATTTGAACTTGCCCTTTGTGGTCCATACCCGTGATGCGCTAGAAGATACTTATGAGATTATCAAGAGCGAGGGCGTTGGTCCTCGTGGTGGAATTATGCACTCATTCTCAGGCTCTTTGGAGTGGGCTGAGAAGTTTGTCGAGCTTGGTATGACCATTTCCTTCTCAGGAGTGGTGACCTTTAAGAAAGCGACGGATATCCAAGAAGCTGCTAGAGAACTTCCTTTGGAAAAGATTTTGGTAGAAACAGATGCCCCTTACTTGGCACCAGTTCCTAAACGTGGTCGCGAAAACAAAACAGCCTATACTCGGTATGTGGTAGACTTTATTGCCGACTTGCGTGGTATGACGACAGAAGAGCTGGCAGCAGTAACGACTGGCAATGCTGAGCGGATTTTTGGATTGGAAAAACAATCATGAAAGAGAAAATTCCCCAAGTCGTCGTAGTCGAAGGTCGCGATGATACGGCCAATCTCAAACGTTACTTTGATGTAGAGACCTATGAAACACGAGGCTCCGCAATAAATGATCAAGATATAGAGCGGATTCGTCGCCTGCATGAACTGCATGGAGTGATTGTCTTTACAGATCCAGATTTTAACGGTGAGCGCATTCGTCGCATGATTATGACGGCCATTCCGACAGTGCAGCATGCCTTTCTCAAGCGAGATGAAGCGGTTCCCAAATCCAAGACTAAGGGACGTTCACTGGGAATCGAACACGCCAGCTATGAAGATCTAAAAACAGCGCTTGCTCAGGTGACAGAGCAATTTGAAAACGAGAACGAGTTTGACATTAGTCGTGGTGACTTGATTCGCCTAGGTTTCCTAGCGGGAGCAGACAGTCGTAAGCGCCGAGAGTATCTGGGGGAACAGCTTCGCATCGGCTATTCCAACGGCAAGCAGTTGCTCAAGCGCTTAGAGTTGTTTGGAGTGACCTTGGCAGAAGTGGAAGAAGCTATGCGCAAGTATTCAATCTAAAGGAGTAAGAAATGAAAAACGTAATTATTACGGGTGGCAATAGTGGTATTGGCTACCAGGCTGCTAAACAGTTAGCTGAAAAGGGCTGGTCGGTAACTCTCTTTTGTAGACGGAAAGAAGCTGCTGAGCAAGCCTGTGAGGAAATCTGCCAACAAACAGGAAATCCGCATGTAGATTATATCTTGGCTGATTTATCTGATTTGGAGAGTATCAAGAAAGCGGTAGAACAGTATATCCAAAAGGAAGAGACTTTAGATGTTTTAATGAACAATGCAGCTGACTTTGATTTGTCAGTCAAAAAGCCCATCCTGACTAGGGAGGGATTAGAAAAGCAATTTGCGACCAATGTTGTCGCCCCTTTCTTGCTTTCTATCTTGTTGAAAGGTTTGTTGGAAAAATCTGAGCGTGGCCGAATTATTAATATTTCTTCCCAAGGGCTGATGCTTTATCCTTTCATGAAGCTTGATTTTGAAAATTTAACTGGTCAAAAACATTATAGTCCTGCCAAGACCTATTATCAGAATAAACTGGCCTTGTTGATGCTGTCGCTTTATATGCGGAAACATTGGAAAGGTATCAAAATTCAGGCAATCCGTGTGACCAATGTCAAAGTTGATATGCGCCGCTATGATCACCTCAGCACTGTTATGAAAAATTTGTATAAAATCAAGTCAAGATTTTCAATTAGCCCGGAAGAAATGGCCAAAGTCTACACAGCCTTATCTACAGAAGATAGATATGACGGTTTTTTGTATGACGAGAAATGCAGGGAAGTAAGAGCAAATAAATCTGCTTACGAAGAAGAGGAGCAAGCAAAACTCTACTCCTTACTTGAACAACTGACATTTTCAAGAGACAATCTATAAAGAATTAGAAAAATAAATTTTATGCTTACTTCAATAGTGGAAAGAAATTTAGATATCGAAATCTGTTTGGAGTGATCTTGGCAGAAGTGAAGAGATTATGAAATCTTATGATAATAGTTGAGCAGACCTCAAAATGCATGGAGAATGTGTTACAATAGAGGTACTTAGATTTATTTTGATAGCGTTAAAATAGAAACTTATACGGACAGTGCGAAATGAAAATTCGAGTTGATAGAGATTCTGTATGTATGGGGGACGATGTATTGCCTCATGAGACAGAATTTGAGATTCCTGAAGATATGACGGTGAAAGAATTTTTTGACTTTCTAGAAAAGGAACGTTATTTGCCGTCTGTTCAAGGGAATAATGTTGCCTGGGAACTTCGTAATAGAAACGGGGAACACGGAGTTTATTTCACCAAAACACGAGAAATCATTCATCCAGATGCACTCCTAAAAGAGATGGTGGAAGGATTTGATGGAACACCCTTATTTGTTTTGCTCTATCATTCTACTCCAGAAGCTTACTATAATAGAAAAGAGAATAAATGAGAATTGCAGATTATAGCGTGACTAAGGCAGTGCTGGAGCGTCACGGTTTTACCTTTAAAAAGTCCTTCGGGCAAAATTTCCTGACGGATACCAATATCCTTCAAAAAATCGTGGATACAGCTGAAATTGATGATCAGGTTAATGTTATCGAAATCGGGCCAGGGATTGGTGCCTTGACAGAATTTTTGGCTGAGCGTGCGGCTCAAGTTATGGCATTTGAGATCGACCACCGTTTGGTGCCGATTTTAGCAGATACCCTGCGTGATTTTGACAATGTGACCGTAGTCAACGAGGACATTCTCAAAGTTGATTTGGCGCAGCATATCCAGAATTTCAAAAATCCAGAATTGCCGATTAAGGTAGTAGCCAACTTGCCTTACTACATTACGACTCCTATTCTCATGCACTTGATCGAGAGTGGCATTCCCTTTAGTGAGTTTGTCGTCATGATGCAAAAAGAAGTGGCGGATCGCATCTCAGCACAGCCAAATACTAAGGCTTATGGTAGTTTGTCGATTGCTGTGCAGTATTATATGACAGCCAAGGTTGCCTTCATCGTGCCTCGTACGGTCTTTGTGCCAGCCCCAAACGTGGACTCAGCCATCTTGAAAATGGTGCGTCGTCCAGAGCCAGCTGTAGCAGTGAAAGATGAGAACTTCTTCTTTAAAGTTTCTAAGGCTAGTTTTACTCATCGTCGCAAGACCTTGTGGAACAACTTAACTGGTTACTTTGGAAAGACAGAAGAAATCAAGGATAAATTGACTAAGGCTTTGGACCAAGCAGGCTTGTCACCAAGTGTACGTGGTGAAGCATTAAGCTTGGAAGAATTTGCCAGTCTAACCGATGCGCTTAAAGGACAAGGACTCTAAGATGCAGGGACAGATCATTAAAGCTTTGGCCGGCTTCTACTATGTGGAGAGCGATGACCAGGTTTATCAAACTCGCGCGCGTGGAAATTTTCGTAAAAAAGGCCATACGCCCTATGTTGGAGATTGGGTAGATTTTTCTGCAGAGGAGAACTCAGAAGGCTATATTTTGGAAATTTATGAGCGAAAAAATAGTTTGGTTCGCCCACCCATTGTCAATATTGACCAAGCTGTTGTCATTATGTCAGTTAAAGAACCTGACTTTAATAGCAATTTATTGGATCGCTTCTTGGTACTCTTAGAACATAAGGGCATTCATCCTATCGTTTATATTTCTAAAATGGACCTCTTGTCAGATCGACGAGAACTGGATTTTTATGAGCAGACCTATCGTGCTATTGGTTACGATTTTGTGACTAGTAAAGAGGAGCTCCTACCCTTGCTGACAGATAAGGTTACGGTCTTCATGGGGCAGACAGGTGTTGGAAAGTCAACCCTCCTTAATAAAATCGCACCTGACCTTAATCTAGAGACGGGAGAAATCTCTGATAGTCTAGGCCGTGGTCGTCATACCACTCGAGCTGTTAGTTTTTACAATCTCAATGGCGGGAAAATCGCAGACACACCAGGATTTTCATCTCTGGATTATGAAGTATCAACAGCAGAAGACCTTAATCAGGCCTTTCCAGAAATTGCCTCTGTAAGCCGAGACTGCAAGTTCCGCACTTGTATGCATACTCATGAGCCATCTTGTGCAGTGAAACCAGCAGTAGAAGAGGGCATCATTGCAAACTTCCGTTTCTACAACTATCTACAATTCCTCAGTGAGATTGAAAATCGCAGAGAAACCTATAAAAAAGTCAGCAAAAAAATTCCAAAATAAGGAGAAACCTATGTCTCAATACAAGATTGCTCCGTCAATTCTGGCAGCGGATTATGCCAACTTTGAACGTGAAATCAAACGCCTAGAAGCAACTGGGGCAGAATACGCCCATATCGATATCATGGATGGTCACTTTGTACCACAAATCAGTTTTGGTGCAGGTGTGGTTGAAGCTCTTCGCCCCCATAGCAAGATGGTCTTTGACTGCCACTTGATGGTAGCTAATCCGGAGCATCATCTAGAGGACTTTGCGCGTGCAGGAGCAGATATCATCAGCATCCATGTGGAAGCAACACCTCATATTCATGGAGCACTTCAAAAGATTCGCTCTCTTGGTGTCAAACCTTCTGTGGTTATCAATCCTGGTACGCCTGTGGAGGCAATCAAGCACGTTCTTCACCTAGTTGACCAAGTCCTAGTCATGACGGTTAACCCTGGTTTTGGTGGTCAAGCCTTTCTACCTGAAACCATGGATAAGATTCTCGAGTTGGTTACCCTTCGTGAGGAAAAAGGTTTGAACTTTGAAATTGAAGTCGATGGCGGTATTGATGACCAGACCATTGCTCAGGCCAAAGAAGCTGGTGCTACAGTTTTTGTAGCAGGGTCTTATGTCTTTAAGGGAGATGTCAATGAACGAGTGCAAACTCTCAGAAAACAATTGGACTAGGGTTGCCGTTTTTGCCGGCGGGGATCGCGGTCATTATCGGACGGATTTTGATTGCTTTGTCGGTGTGGATCGCGGTTCGCTCTGGGTCTTGGAAGAAGATCTGCCTCTCACTCTAGCAATTGGGGATTTTGATTCGGTGACTGCAGACGAACGCCAGTTGATTCAAAAACGTGCCCAACATTTTGTTCAAGCTCAGCCAGAAAAGGATGATACGGATCTGGAATTGGCTCTCTTGACCATCTTTGAGCAAAATCCTCAAGCCCAAGTGACCATTTTTGGGGCTTTGGGTGGTCGTATTGATCATATGCTGGCTAATGTCTTTCTGCCTAGCAATCCCAAGTTGGCACCCTATATGCACCAGATAGCGATTGAGGATGGGCAAAACTTGATTGCCTATTGTCCAGAAGGGACCAGTCAGCTTCAACCTCGTTCGGACTATGACTATCTTGCTTTTATGCCAGTTCGGGATAGTCAGTTGAGCATTATCGGAGCCAAGTACGAATTGACTGAGGAAAATTTTTTCTTTAAAAAAGTGTACGCTTCTAACGAATATATAGATAGGGAAGTTTCGGTGACTTGCCCTGATGGCTATGTGGTTGTCTTGCATAGCAAGGACAGGAGGTAGGATGGAGACTGTATTATTACTATTATTAATTGCCAACCTAGCTGGGCTCTTTCTCATTTGGCAAAGGCAGGATAAGCAAGACAAGTACCTAGCCAAGAGCTTGGAGGATCAGGCAGACAATCTTTCAGACCAACTGGATTACCGCTTTGAACAAGCCAGACAAGCCAGCCAGTTAGACCAAAAAGACTTGGAAGTGGCTGTCAGCGACCGTTTGCAAGAAGTGCGAATGGAGTTGCATCAAGGCCTGACTCAAGTTAGACAGGAGATGAACGAGAATCTCCTTCAAACCAGAGACAAGACTGACCAACGTCTCCAAGCCCTGCAGGAATCAAATGAGCAACGTTTGGAACAAATGCGCCAGACGGTCGAGGAAAAGCTAGAGAAGACCTTGCAGACGCGCTTGCAGGCTTCCTTCGAGACAGTTTCCAAGCAACTAGAGTCTGTCAATCGAGGTTTGGGAGAAATGCAGACAGTTGCCCGTGATGTCGGTGCCCTCAATAAGGTTCTCTCTGGAACCAAAACGAGAGGCATTCTGGGAGAATTGCAACTGGGGCAAATCATCGAAGACATCATGACTCCTGCCCAGTACGAACGAGAATATGCAACGGTTGAAAACTCCAGTGAACGAGTAGAGTATGCTATCAAGTTGCCTGGCCAAGGCGACCAGGAATACGTCTATCTACCAATTGACTCCAAGTTTCCACTGGCAGATTATTACCGCCTAGAAGAAGCCTATGAAGCAGGTGATAAGGACGAGATTGAACGCTGTCGTAAATCTCTCCTAGCAAGTGTTAAGCGTTTCGCCAAGGATATCAAGAGCAAGTATATAGCGCCGCCTCGGACGACTAATTTTGGAGTCTTGTTTGTTCCGACAGAAGGTCTTTATTCGGAAATCGTCCGCAATCCGATCTTCTTTGATGATTTGAGACGGGAGGAGCAGATTATTGTTGCTGGTCCAAGTACCCTATCAGCCCTGCTTAACTCCCTATCGGTTGGCTTCAAAACTCTCAATATCCAAAAGAGTGCCGACCATATCAGTAAGACCCTTGCTAGCGTTAAGACTGAGTTTGGCAAGTTCGGGGGGATTTTGGTTAAGGCACAAAAACATCTTCAACATGCCTCTGGCAATATTGATGAATTATTAAACCGTCGCACCACAGCTATTGAGCGGACGCTCCGTCACATTGAGTTATCAGAAGGTGAGCCTGCGCTTGATCTACTCCATTTCCAAGAAAATGAGGAAGAATATGAAGATTAGTCACATGAAAAAAGATGAGCTGTTTGAAGGCTTTTACCTGATCAAATCAGCTGACTTGAGACAGACGCGTGCTGGGAAAAACTACCTAGCCTTTACCTTCCAAGACGATAGTGGCGAGATTGAAGGAAAACTCTGGGATGCTCAGCCTCATAACGTTGAGGCCTTTACCGCAGGGAAAGTGGTCCACATGCAGGGGCGCAGAGAAGTTTATAATAATACTCCTCAAGTCAATCAAATTACTCTCCGCCTGCCTCAGCCTGGCGAACCCAACGATCCAGCTGATTTCAAGGTCAAGTCACCAGTCGATATCAAGGAAATTCGTGACTACATGTCGCAAATGATTTTCAAAATTGAAAATCCTGTCTGGCAACGTATCGTTCGCAGTCTCTACACCAAGTATGATAAGGAATTCTACTCCTATCCAGCTGCAAAAACCAACCACCATGCCTTTGAAACGGGTTTGGCTTTTCACACGGCAACCATGGTGCGCTTGGCAGATGCCATTAGCGACATCTATCCTCAGCTCAATAAGAGCTTGCTCTATGCCGGGATTATGTTGCACGACTTGGCCAAGGTTCTAGAACTCAGCGGTCCCGATCAGACGGAGTACACAGTGCGAGGCAATCTCATCGGTCATATCGCCCTAATCGATAGTGAAATCACTAAGGCAGTCATGGAGCTTGGCATCGATGATACCAGAGAAGAAGTGGTGCTACTACGCCATGTCATCCTCAGTCATCATGGCTTACTGGAGTATGGTAGTCCTGTTCGTCCTCGTGTGATGGAAGCTGAAATCATTCATATGATCGATAATCTCGATGCTAGCATGATGATGATGACAACAGCACTTGCTTTGGTGGATAAAGGAGAAATGACCAACAAAATCTTCGCCATGGACAATCGTTCCTTCTATAAACCAGATTTAGATTAATAAATTAAGAAAAACGAGCATTTTTTACACAAGAATGTTCGTTTTTTTATGTGAATGTGGTATAATGGATAAAATATCAAAATTAAATGGAATGGTAAATAAAAATGAAATTAAGAAGAAGTGATCGAATGGTTGTCATTTCCAACTATTTGATTAATAATCCATACAAACTAACCAGTCTTAATACCTTTGCGGAAAAGTACGAATCAGCTAAATCATCTATCTCAGAGGACATCGTGATTATCAAGCGTGCCTTTGAGGAAATCGAAATCGGCCATATTCAGACTGTGACTGGAGCAGGTGGTGGCGTTATCTTTACACCATCAATTTCGAGTCATGAAGCCAAAGAAATGATCGCAGACTTGCGTGACAAACTTTCAGAAAGCGACCGTATCTTGCCAGGTGGCTACATTTACCTGTCTGATTTGCTTAGTACGCCTGCCATTTTGAAAAATATTGGGCGTATTATTGCCAAGAGCTTTATGGACCAAAAAATCGATGCCGTTATGACAGTAGCAACAAAAGGTGTGCCACTCGCAAATGCAGTTGCCAATGTCCTCAACGTTCCATTTGTCATTGTGCGTCGTGACTTGAAAATTACCGAAGGTTCAACGGTCAGCGTCAACTATGTTTCAGGTTCCAGTGGTGACCGCATTGAGAAAATGTTCCTTTCAAAACGCAGTCTCAAGGCAGGCAGTCGTGTCTTGATTGTGGATGACTTCTTGAAAGGCGGCGGAACTGTCAACGGGATGATTAGTCTCTTGCGTGAATTCGATTCTGAACTAGCTGGTGTCGCAGTCTTTGCAGACAATGCCCAAGAAGAACGTGAAAAGCAGTTCGATTACAAGTCACTCTTGAAAGTAACCAATATTGATGTTAAGAACCAATCCATCGATGTTGAGATTGGAAATATCTTTGACGAAGACAAATAAGAGATAGAACTAAAGGTTGGAATGATTGTCCCAGCCTTTCTTTGCAAACAGAATAGAAGGATGCTTATGAAAACACCATTTATCAGCCGTGAAGATTTAGAAACAATCGTTGCAGAGTTCCCGACTCCCTTTCACTTGTATGATGAGAAGGGGATTCGTGAAAAAGCAAGAGCAGTCAACCAGGCCTTTTCTTGGAACAAGGGCTTTAAGGAATATTTTGCAGTCAAGGCCACTCCAACTCCAGCCATCTTGAAAATCCTCCAAGAGGAAGGTTGTGGTGTGGACTGTTCTAGTTATGTAGAGCTCTTGATGAGCCACAAACTGGATTTCCCCGGTTCTGAGATTATGTTCTCTTCTAACAATACCCCAGACCAAGAGTACGCTTATGCGCGTGAATTGGGTGCAACCATTAACTTGGATGCCTTTGAAGACATTGAACATCTGGAGCGAGCGGCAGGCATTCCAGAAATCATCTCTTGTCGTTACAATCCAGGTGGAGTTTTTGAGCTAGGAACAGATATCATGGACAATCCTGGGGAGGCCAAGTTTGGTATGACCAAGGACCAGCTCTTTGAAGCCTTTGCGGTTTTGAAGGAAAAAGGAGTCAAGACATTTGGGATTCACTCTTTCCTAGCATCCAATACCGTCACCCATCTCTACTACCCAGAGTTGGCTCGTCAGCTTTTTGAATTAGCCGTTGAAATCAAGGAAAAGTTGGGCATTTCGCTAGACTTTATCAATCTTTCTGGCGGTATTGGTGTCAATTACCGTCCAGACCAGGAGCCAAATGACATTGCTGTGATTGGTGAAGGGGTGCGTAAGGTTTATGAGGAAGTTCTTACACCTGCAGGACTTGGTCAGGTCAAGATTTTTACTGAATTGGGCCGTTTTATGTTGGCACCTCATGGAGCTCTCGTCACAAGAGTCACTCATAAGAAAAAAACCTATCGTACCTACCTGGGCGTGGACGCCTCAGCAGTCAACCTCATGCGCCCAGCCATGTATGGAGCCTACCACCATATCACTAATCTGACTCATCCAGATGGACCTATTGAGATGGTAGACGTGGTCGGTTCACTCTGCGAAAACAATGATAAATTTGCAGTGAACCGCGAACTACCTTATACAGAAATCGGTGATTTGCTAGTGATTCATGATACAGGTGCACATGGATTCTCCATGGGTTACCAGTACAATGCCAAACTACGCTCGGCAGAAATCCTCTATACCGAAGAAGGAAAAGCCCGCCAAATCCGCCGTGCAGAGCGTCCTGAGGACTATTTCGCAACCTTATATGGTTTTGATTTTGAACCAGATCACTAAAAGGGAATGAAAATGAAAGTGAAAAACAGATTGCTTTCTAAAAAATAGACAAAAAACCTTGTTTTTCACCTTACTCGTGATATAATAAAACTATAAAACGGTTTCAAGGAAGGTGACGATATGTCTGAAGAAACAATTGACTATGGACAAGTGACAGGAATGGTGCATTCGACAGAGAGTTTTGGGGCGGTAGATGGCCCTGGGATTCGGTTTATTGTCTTTTTGCAGGGTTGTCACATGCGTTGCCAGTACTGTCATAACCCTGATACATGGGCTATGGAAACCAATAAATCACGCGAACGGACAGTAGACGATGTCTTGACAGAAGCCCTTCGCTACCGTGGTTTCTGGGGAGACAAGGGAGGAATCACTGTTAGTGGAGGAGAAGCCCTCTTACAGATTGATTTCCTAATTGCACTCTTTACCAAGGCCAAGGAAAAAGGAATCCACTGTACCTTGGACACCTGTGCCCTTCCATTCCGTAACAAGCCACGTTATCTCGAAAAGTTTAATAAACTCATGGCGGTGACAGACTTGGTTCTTCTGGATATCAAGGAAATCAACGAAGAACAGCACAAGATTGTAACCAGCCAAACCAATAAAAACATCTTGGCCTGTGCCCAGTACCTATCAGATATTGGGAAGCCTGTTTGGATTCGCCACGTGCTGGTTCCAGGTTTGACGGACAGAGATGAGGACTTGATCGAACTCGGTAAGTTTGTCAAGACCCTTAAAAACGTTGACAAGTTTGAAATCTTGCCTTATCACACGATGGGTGAGTTCAAGTGGCGTGAACTTGGAATTCCTTATTCGCTCGAAGGGGTCAAACCTCCAACAGCAGACCGTGTCAAGAATGCCAAGGAATTGATGGATACAGAAAGCTACCAAGACTACATGAAACGTGTTCATGGATAAAAAAGAAGCCTGATGGAGACATCGGGCTTTTGTGATGCATAAAAAGCCTAGCCTTTCAGCTAAGCTTTTTTCTTATTTTCTAGAATGTTGTTTACCAGCATTGCGTTTTTTATGTTTCTTATTAGTCATGATCGCAGTTGCTTGGTTTGGAGTGACATCTTTGCGTCCGCCTCCAGTTGAAAATGAGCTTGCTTTTGGTGGATTTTTAGCAAATTCTTCACGTACTTTTTGACGGAGTTTTGGACGGACAACATAGTTGACGATGAACTGTTGAAGAATCATCATGAAACCACCGACAACCCAGTAAAGTGTGACACTGGCTGGTGAGAAGAGGGAGAAGACGACGATCATGAGTGGGCTCATGTAAATCATTTTCTTGATCTGTTCTCTTTGCATTTCATCTTCTACTCCGTGAAGTGAAAGGAGCGATTGAAGATAGTAAAGGACACCTGCGCAGGCAACCAAAATCATACTTGGAGAACCTAGAGGAATTCCTAGGTAGCTTGCTTGAGCAACACCTTCAGTATGTTGGGCAGCAAAGTAGATAGCTGAGAAGAAAGGCATTTGAAGGAGGATAGGAAAACATCCTACACCACCAAACATGCTGATGCCGTGCTCTTTTTGAGCTGCAAAGAGAGCTTGTTGGGCTTCGAGTTTTTCTTCTTGAGTAGTTGCTTCTTTGAGACGTGTTTGGTGTGGCTCAAGGACGTGCTTGAGGGCGTTCATCTTTTCAGAGTGAAGCGTTGCCTTCCATGATTGGTAGATACCAAGTGGCAAGATAATCAAGCGCACGATAATGGTTACGATAATGATAGCGACACCAAAGCCTAGCCCTTTATCAGTAGCGAAGTACTTGATAGCTTCTCCCATCGGGGCACCCAAGAAATCCCAAACGGGACCAATTGGCTTACCTGTTGCTTTATCAATCTGAACGCAACCTGCCAAAACTAGCAACATAGCCACTCCCATAGCTGAGAGTGCAAAACGTTTAATAGATTTCACTGTTTTTATTCCTTCTTTAAAAATTATACCTTTCTATTCTACTGTTTTTTTACAAAATATACAATAGTTCTAGAGACCTAATTTGCGATTTTAAAGTCAGGGTAGGGAGGAAAGTTGCTTAGTTTGACATCTAAGTAGCTGACTTTTGAAAAAGGTGTGGGTCCTTTGCGGATTTCTTGGATAAATTTTGCCATGATAGCAGATGAGTCTGCTTGGGCTAAGATTTCCACTGTGCCATCGTCGTTATTCCATACCCGACCTGTGATGCCACCAATTTCAAGCGCCAAGCTGTAAACACCCCAACGAAAGCCGACTCCCTGTACCCTACCTTGGGCAATCATTCTAACCTTTTGCATACCAAACCCCTTTGATTGTGTTATAATATTTCTATGACTATTATAACCTCAAAAGCCAATTCTGTGGTAAAAAATGCCAAGAAATTACACCAAAAAAAATACCGCAAGTCTGCTTATTTGATTGAAGGCTGGCACTTGTTTGAAGAAGCTGTTCAAGCTGGAGTGAGGATTGAGAAGATTTTTGCTCTGGAAAGTTACCAAGATCAGTTAGCTGCTTTTCCTCAAACGGTCTGGGTTTCAGAGGAGATTTTGCGAGATTTAGCCGATACGCAAACCCCTCAAGGCATTGTCGCTGTTCTTCAAAAAGAAGAAGTGGGTCTGCCTGATTTTAGTCAAGGTAAGTTTCTATTTTTAGAAGATGTCCAAGATCCTGGTAATGTGGGTACCATGATTCGGACTGCGGACGCTGCAGGTTTTACAGGGGTCATTGTTTCAGATAAGTCAGCAGATATCTACAGTCTTAAGACTCTGCGTTCCATGCAAGGAAGTCATTTTCACTTGCCCATCTATCGGATGACTCCTGCTGACTTTGTAGAAGAGGCAAAGAAGAGCAATTTGCCCATTCTTGCAACGACCTTATCCAAAGAATCCAAGGACTATCGTGAGCTTTCTCCCTTAGAAAACTTTGCTTTAGTCATGGGAAATGAAGGGCAGGGGATTAGTTCTATCATGGCTGAGAGTGCTGATCAGCTGGTTCATATTGGCATGAAAGGCCGAGCAGAAAGTCTCAATGTGGCAGTTGCAGCAGGCATTTTGATGTTTTATTTCAGCTAATTTATAAAATCTTTGTTATAATCAAGACATATTTATAGAAAAAGGAGAATCAAAATGAATCAATCGATTATTCAAGAACGTTCAGGTCTCAATCAATTTTACGCTAAGGTTTACGCCTTTGTGGGACTGGGGATTGGTCTATCAGCTCTCGTGTCAGCTTTGATGTTGACAGTCTTTCAGTCCCAATTGGTCTACTTTTTAATGCATGGCCGTCTCTGGTTGATGATTGCAACTTTTGCAGAACTTGCTCTAGTCTTTGTTGCAAGTAGCATGGCTGCCAAAAATAGCCCAGCAGCTCTCCCAGTATTTTTAGTTTATTCTGTTTTAAATGGATTTACGCTCAGCTTTGTCGTAGCCTTCTATACACCTGGGACCGTCTTATCAGCCTTTGTATCCAGTGCCCTTCTCTTCTTTGTCATGGCGGCAATCGGAATTTTCACCAAGAAAGATTTGAGTGGAATGGGACGAGCTTTGATGGCGGCGCTTGTTGGTCTCATCATTGCTATGGTTGTGAATCTATTTTTAGCCAATAGTTTCTTTGACTACATGATTAGTATTGCCATGGTCTTGGTTTTCTCAGGTTTGATTGCTTGGGACAACCAAAAGATTCGCTATGTTTATGAGCAGTCACGAGGGCAAGTAGCGACAGGATGGGTCATCTCAATGGCGCTCAGCATTTACCTAGACTTCATAAACCTCTTCCTTGGCATCTTACGAATTTTTGGTCGAAACGATTAAAAATCTATAGAGTCAGTGTTCCAAAGAGCACTGACTTTTTCTTATTTACTCTTTTCTTTTCTTGGAAATAGGTGTATAATGCTTTTAACTAATTTTTGAGGAGCCGTTTATGAAGAAAAGTTTTATTCATCAGCAAGAAGAAATTTCCTTTGTGAAGAACACTTTTACCCAGTATTTGAAAGATAAACTAGAAGTCGTTGAAGTTCAGGGACCTATCTTGAGTAAGGTCGGCGATGGGATGCAGGACAACCTTTCAGGTGTTGAAAATCCAGTATCTGTGAAGGTCTTGCAAATCCCGAATGAAACCTATGAGGTCGTTCATTCACTTGCTAAATGGAAACGCCACACCTTGGCTCGTTTTGGTTTCGGTGATGGGGAAGGTTTGTTTGTCCATATGAAGGCTCTTCGCCCAGATGAAGATTCGCTAGATGCGACCCACTCTGTTTATGTAGACCAGTGGGACTGGGAAAAAGTGATTCCAAATGGAAAACGCAATATCGCCTATCTTAAAGAAACAGTTGAAAAGATTTACAAGGCTATTCGTCTGACAGAGTTAGCCGTAGAAGCTCGCTATGATATCGAATCCATCTTGCCAAAACAAATTACCTTTATCCATACAGAAGAGTTGGTAGAACGTTACCCAGACTTGACACCAAAAGAGCGTGAAAATGCAATCTGTAAAGAATTCGGTGCTGTCTTCTTGATTGGTATTGGTGGTGAGTTGCCTGACGGAAAACCTCATGACGGCCGCGCACCTGACTATGATGACTGGACAACAGAGTCTGAAAATGGCTACAAAGGATTAAATGGGGATATTCTAGTTTGGAACGAATCTCTTGGTTGTGCCTTTGAACTTTCATCAATGGGGATTCGGGTAGATGAAGATACCCTTCGCCGCCAAGTGGCTCTTACAGGAGACGAAGATCGTCTGGAGTTGGAATGGCATAAAGCCCTGCTCAACGGCCTTTTCCCATTGACAATCGGTGGGGGTATCGGACAGTCTCGGATGGCCATGTTCCTTCTTCGTAAGAAACACATCGGAGAGGTTCAGACCAGTGTTTGGCCTCAAGAAGTTCGCGATACGTACGAAAATATTTTGTAGAGAATCGAACCGCAAGGTTCGGTTTTCTTTCTCTTTTTGCCCATAATTTGGTATAATAAACGATATGAAAATCGTATCAGGAATCTACGGGGGACGACCCCTCAAGACGCTAGAAGGCAAGACGACTAGGCCGACATCGGATAAGGTGCGTGGAGCTATCTTTAACATGATAGGTCCCTATTTTGAGGGTGGTCGTGTCTTGGATCTCTATGCTGGCAGTGGCGGTCTGTCTATTGAAGCTGTGTCAAGAGGGATGTCCAGTGCTGTCTTAGTGGAACGGGAGCGAAAGGCACAAGCAGTCATCGCTGAAAATATCCAGATGACCAAGGAAGTTTCTAAATTTCAGCTCTTAAAGATGGAAGCTGACCGTGCTCTAGAGCAAGTCGGAGGGACATTTGATCTGGTCTTTTTAGACCCTCCCTATGCAAAAGAACAAATCGTTGCAGATATCGAAAAAATGGCAGAAAGAAATCTCTTCTCCCAAGAAGTCATGGTTGTCTGCGAAACCGATAAGTCTGTAGAACTACCAGAAGAAATCGCCTGCTTAGGCATCTGGAAGGAAAAAATATATGGGATTAGTAAGGTGACAGTCTATGTCAGATAAAATTGGATTATTTACAGGATCATTTGATCCGATGACAAATGGACATCTGGACATCATTGAACGTGCCAGCAAACTCTTTGATAAGCTCTATGTCGGGGTGTTCTACAATCCCCACAAACAAGGTTTTCTCCCCGTTGAAAACCGCAAACGAGCAGTTGAAAAAGCCATAGCACATTTAGAAAATGTAGAAGTCATGTCTTCTCACGACCAATTAGTTGTTGATGTTGCAAGAAGACTGGGAGCTAAAACTCTTGTCCGTGGCTTGCGAAATGCCACCGACTTGCAATATGAGTCTAGTTTTGACTACTACAATCATCAACTGGCTCCAGAAATCGAAACCATTTACCTATATAGCCGCCCAGAGCATCTTTATATTAGCTCTTCGGCCGTGAGAGAACTTCTGAAGTTTGGTCAGGAGATTCAGCAATATGTTCCAAACAGTGTTGTGGAGGAATTAGAACATGAAGAAAAAAACTAGATGGCCCTTATATGCCATCCTAGCACTAGTATTGACTTTTTTAGCCTTTGTAGTACCTTTGCCCTACTACATAGAAGTTCCAGGTGGAGCGGAAGATATTCGTCGCGTTTTGAAAGTCAATGAAACAGAGGATACGGAAGCAGGAGCTTACCAGTTTGTAACAGTCGGCATTCGACACGCAACTCTGTCGCATCTTGTCTATGCTTGGTTAACACCTTTCACAGATATTAGAAGTGCCAAGGAGACTACGGGTGGCTCTACGGATGCAGAGTTTATGCGGATCAATCAGTTCTACATGCAAACTTCTCAAAATATGGCCAAGTATCAAGGACTGAAGACAGCTGGTAAGGATATCGAACTCAAGTACTTGGGAGTTTATGTCTTAACTGTGACGGATAATTCAACTTTTAAGGGCATTCTGAATATTGCAGATACCGTGACGGCTGTTAATGACAAAACATTTGATAGTTCAAAAGACTTGGTCGACTATGTCAACTCTCAACAATTAGGGGACACGGTCAAGGTAACCTATGAAGAAGACGGAAAAGTCAAGTCTGCAGAAGGTAAAATTATCACTCTCGAAAACGGAAAAAACGGGATTGGGATTGGCTTGATTGACCGTACAGAAGTGACCAGTGACGTTCCTATTCGCTTTTCAACAGCTGGTATCGGCGGGCCAAGTGCTGGTCTTATGTTTAGTCTAGCTATTTACACCCAGATAGCAGATCCAGGACTTCGTAATGGCCGCATCGTTGCGGGAACGGGAACCATTGATCGGGACGGAAATGTTGGCGACATTGGTGGAATTGACAAAAAAGTAGTTGCAGCCTCTCGTCAGGGAGCCAACGTCTTTTTTGCTCCTGATAATCCAGTCACCGAGGAAGCAAAAAAAGCAGATCCCAATGCGAAAAGCAACTATGAAACAGCCCTAGAAGCTGCCAAAACGATCAAGACAGAGATGAAAATCGTTCCCGTTAAAACCTTGCAGGATGCGATTGATTACCTTAAAAACAACCCCTAATTCGTAGAAAAATCGAAAACTAGCGCGCAAGCGGATAAGATGGTATAATAGTCAAATGGTTCAATTATTATTCACTCTAAGTAGTCATATACTCTTTATCTATTTGAGTTTTTACCTTTTAAAGGATCTTGTGAGATGGGAAAAGGTTTTAAAAGCAACTGCTATTAACACAAAAAAAGTTCGTTTGTTGGTAGGCTTCTTTAGTATTGTAATGGGCTACATCTTGAGTTCATTCTTTATCAGTTTGTACCAACTGTGGCAAGAAGCACTTAGAGGATTATTATAAAATCAAAAGTAAAGGAAGCAACTATGGAAAAAATTGTGGTTCAAGGCGGTGATAATCGTCTGGTCGGGAGTGTGACCATCGAGGGGGCAAAGAATGCCGTCTTGCCCTTGTTGGCAGCGACTATTCTAGCAAGCAAGGGTAAGACAGTCTTGCAGAACGTCCCAATCTTGTCAGATGTTTTCACCATGAATCAAGTAGTTCGTGGTCTGAATGCCAAGGTTGACTTTGATGAGGAAGCTCATCTTGTCGAAGTCGATGCGACTGGTGACATCACAGAGGAGGCTCCTTACAAGTATGTCAGCAAGATGCGTGCATCAATCGTTGTCTTGGGCCAATCCTTGCTCGTGTAGGACATGCCAAGGTATCCATGCCAGGTGGCTGTACCATTGGGAGTCGTCCAATCGATCTCCACCTCAAGGGCTTGGAAGCTATGGGAGCTAAGATTAGCCAGACAGCTGGTTACATCGAAGCCAAGGCAGAACACTTGCATGGCGCTCATATCTATATGGACTTCCCTAGTGTCGGCGCGACACAAAACCTGATGATGGCAGCGACGTTAGCTGATGGTGTGACTGTTATTGAAAATGCTGCGCGTGAGCCGGAAATTGTTGACCTTGCTATCCTTCTTAATGAAATGGGAGCCAAGGTCAAGGGAGCTGGTATTGAAACAATTACAGTGACTGGTGTCGAGGAACTCCATGGAACAACTCATAATGTGGTACAGGACCGTATTGAAGCTGGAACCTTTATGGTGGCGGCAGCCATGACTGGCGGTGATGTCCTCATTCGAGATGCAGTCTGGGAGCATAATCGTCCCTTGATTGCTAAACTCCTTGAAATGGGAGTTGAGGTGACGGAGGAGTCGGAAGGCATTCGTGTCCGTTCTCAACTGGAAAATCTTAAAGCTGTTCATGTAAAAACCTTGCCACATCCAGGATTTCCGACAGATATGCAGGCACAATTTACAGCTCTGATGACAGTCGCAAAAGGGGAATCCACCATGGTGGAAACGGTGTTTGAGAATCGCTTCCAACACTTAGAGGAAATGCGCCGTATGGGCTTGCATTCAGAGATTATCCGTGACACGGCTCGTATTGTTGGGGGACAGGCTTTACAGGGGGCTGAAGTTCTTTCAACGGATCTTCGCGCTAGTGCTGCCTTGATTTTGACAGGTCTGGTAGCGCAGGGAGAAACAGTTGTCGGTAAGTTAGTCCACCTTGATAGAGGTTGCTACCGTTTCCATGAGAAATTGGCTCAGCTAGGAGCGAAGATTCAGCGAATCGAGGCAAATGATGAAGAAGAATAAAAACTTACGCTATGTACTCCGTCGTTTACTGTTGATTTTTATCGTCCTACTGCTTGGCTTTCTGGCTTTAGGAATCGGCTTGATGGTTGGCTATGGTATTCTAGGAAAGGGACAGGATCCATGGGCTATATTGTCTCCAGCAAAGTGGCAGGAATTGATTAGCAAATTTACAGGAAATTAGACTGGGAGACCAGTCTTTTTCTAAAGAAATAAGGAGAAAAATGGACAAAAAAACAAGACAAGCTCTGATAGGGTTACTTCTATTCTTACTCTTGGCTGCTGGAAGCTATTACATCAAGCAGATGCAGACAGCGCCAAACACCCCTAGAACCAAGGTTAGTCAGAAAAAACAAGCTTCAGAAGCTCCCGGTCAGGAGCTAGCTGAAAGTGTCTTAACTGAGTCAATCAAAAACCAAATCAAGGGTGATCTTGAGTGGAATGGAGCAGGGGCCTTCATTGTCAATGGCAATAAAACCAATCTAGATGCCAAGGTTTCCAGCAAACCCTATGCGGATAATAAAACAAAGATAGTTGGAAAAGAAACAGTCCCAACTGTTGCCAATGCCATCTTATCCAAAGCGACTCGGCAGTATAAAAATCGTGAAGAAACAGGCAACGGCTCAACCTCCTGGACGCCACCAGGATGGCATCAGGTCAAGAATCTAAAGGGAGTCTATACACATGCAGTTGATAGAGGACACCTGCTGGGCTATGCCTTGATAGGTGGTTTGGACGGTTTTGATGCCTCTACCAGCAACCCCAAGAACATTGCAGTCCAGACAGCTTGGGCCAACCAAGCACAGGCTGAGGATTCGACAGGTCAGAACTACTATGAGAGTTTGGTCAGAAAAGCCTTGGACCAAAATAAGAGGGTCCGTTATCGCGTGACGCTCCACTATGCGACAAATGAGGACCTAGTTCCATCCGCTTCACAAATCGAAGCCAAGTCTTCAGATGGCGAATTGGAATTCAATGTCCTAATCCCCAATGTTCAAAAGGGAATCCAGCTTGATTACCAAACGGGTCAAGTAACAGTGACGGATTAGAAACAATAGATACAATAAAAATAGCTCCTTTGTCTTCTAGAGGCAGGGGAGTTGTTCTTTAAATGAAAAATAATGTGAATCCTGATGGATTTTATGATATAATGGAACACAAGATACTATTTTAGGAGAAGGACTATGGAAGACCCGAGCAGTCAGAATTTGTTGCTACAGTTTGTATTGTTATTTATCTTGACCCTGTTAAATGCTTTTTTCTCAGCCACTGAAATGGCGATGGTGTCACTAAACCGTTCCCGAGTGGAGCAAAAGGCAGAAGAGGGAGACAAACGTTACATTCGTTTGTTAAAGGTACTTGAAAATCCTAACCACTTTTTATCAACCATTCAAGTCGGTATCACCTTGATCACGATCTTGTCAGGGGCAAAATTGGCAGATACACTTGGACAAGTAATTGCCTCTTGGATGGGGAATGGAGAAACAACTTATGCCATTGCAAGTTTCCTCTCTTTGGCATTCTTGACCTACATCTCTATTGTTTTTGGTGAACTCTATCCTAAACGGATTGCCCTTAATCTAAAAGATGCCTTAGCCATTCGCTCTGTTCCGATTATCATTGGGCTTGGGAAGATTGTCAGTCCCTTTGTCTGGTTGTTATCTGCTTCAACCAATCTCTTGAGTCGTTTAACGCCAATGACCTTTGATGATGCGGATGAAAAAATGACTCGAGATGAAATTGAGTACATGTTGACCAAAAGTGAGGAAACTTTGGATGCAGACGAAATCGAGATGTTACAAGGGATTTTCTCTCTAGATGAGCTGATGGCGAGAGAAGTCATGGTTCCTCGGACGGATGCCTTTATGGTGGATATTCAGGATGATAGTCAAACCATTATCCAAAGTATTCTAAAGCAAAATTTCTCACGTATCCCTGTTTATGATGGGGATAAGGACAATGTGATTGGTTTGATTCATACCAAGCGTTTGCTAAACGCTGCCTATGCAGATGGCTTTGAAAATATTGTCTGGAAGAAGATCTTACAAGATCCACTCTTTGTTCCTGAAACTATTTTTGTGGATGACTTGCTAAAAGAATTGCGAAATACCCAAAGACAAATGGCCATTTTGCTCGATGAATATGGTGGTATGGCTGGTTTGGTAACTCTGGAAGATCTTTTAGAAGAGATTGTCGGTGAGATTGATGACGAGACCGATAGGGCAGAAATCGAAGTCCATCAAATCGGTGAGGACACCTATATTGTACAGGGAACCATGAATCTTAACGACTTCAATAACTACTTTGGTGTCGAACTAGAAAGCGATGATGTGGATACCATCGCCGGTTATTATTTGACGGGTGTTGGTACGATTCCAACAACTGAAAAAATCAGTTATGAACTGGTCAGTCAAAACAAGCAAATCGTCCTGACCAACGATAAGGTGAAAAATGGACGTGTTACCAAGGTAAAAGTTCAAATCACAGAACTAGAACTTGAAGAAGAAACAGAATAAAGCAGTGACTTGAGTCACTGCTTTTTGTAAATCTAGATGGTAGGTTCAGTTATACCCCATTTATTAGGAATAATAAAAAAGCCCGGTTTTACGAGCTTTTCATTTGGTTAATTCCTGTTAATTCAGGTACTGAAAGGCGGTAGACGGATTTGAACCGACGATCAAGCTTTTGCAGAGCCGTGCCTTACCACTTGGCTATACCGCCTCAACGTTTATTATTATACCTTGAAAATCATTTCCCGTCAATAGTTTCTTATTCTAAAATCCAATTTAAGAAAACAGATGATGATTGAGGAAGTGAGAAAAATCTTGTAAAAATCCCGTTCTAAAGAGGGTCAGACTAGAAAATATTTCTTGCAGAAACAAACAAAGAATGTAGAAATTTTGACAAATAGAAGTTTTTTGAGGAAATGCGCCTAAATATTCTGAAAATTCGTTTACTTTTTAAAAAATATATGTTATAATTTCCAATAAGCCTAAATTTTTCAAGAGGAGTTAAAAACATGAAAAAAAGTAGAGTATTTGTTGCAGCAGGAGTTGCTTTATTAGCGGCAGGAGTACTAGCTGCTTGTGGTTCTTCAAAATCATCTGATTCAACAGCGCCAAAAAATTATGGCTATGTTTATTCAGCTGACCCAGAAACGTTGGATTACCTCATTTCAGGGAAACAAAGTACTAAGATTGCCACTTCAAATGGTATCGATGGTCTCTTCACAAACGACAAGTATGGGAATCTAGTCCCTGCAGTTGCAGAAGACTGGTCCGTTTCAAAAGACGGTTTGACTTATACCTACAAGATTCGTAAAGGTGTTAAATGGATGACATCAGATGGTGAAGAGTATGCTGAAGTAACAGCCAAAGACTTTGTAAATGGCTTGAAACACGCAGCTGATAAAAAATCAGAAGCAATTTACCTAGCAGAAAATTCTGTTAAAGGATTGTCTGATTATTTAGCAGGTAATACAAAAGACTTTTCTTCAGTAGGTGTGAAAGCAGTTGATGATTATACTCTTGAGTATACTTTGAACCAACCAGAACCATACTGGAACTCTAAGATGGCCTACGCAATCTTCTGGCCATTGAACGAAGAATTTGAAAAATCAAAAGGATCTGACTTTGCTAAAGCGACTGACCCTACATCATTGCTTTACAATGGTCCGTTCTTACTGAAAGGTTTGACTGCTAAGTCTTCTATTGAGTTCGCTAAGAATGAAAATTACTGGGACAAAGATAATGTTCACATTGATAAAGTAACCCTTGCTTACTATGATGGTTCAGACCAAGAGTCAATTGAACGTAACTTTACAAGTGGAGCTTATAGCTATGCCCGTCTTTATCCAACAAGTTCAAACTACTCTAAAGTAGAAGAAACCTACAAGGAAAATATCTTCTACACCCCATCAGGACCTGGTATTGGTGGTTTGGGTGTGAATATTGACCGCCAAGGTTACAAATACACTTCTAAGACAACTGACGAAGAGAAGACTTCTACTAAGAAAGCCCTTCTTAACAAGGACTTCCGTCAAGCCTTGAACTTTGCCTTTGACCGTACGTCTTATTCAGCTCAAGTAAATGGTAAAGAAGGTGCTCCTCGTGCCGTTCGTAACCTCTTTGTAAAACCTGACTTTGTCTCTGCAGGTGAAAAAACTTTTGGTGACTTGGTAACTGAAAAGATGGCTGCTTACGGTGATGAGTGGAAGAATGTAAACTTTGCGGATGGTCAAGATGGACTCTTCAACGCCGATAAAGCTAAAGCTGAATTTGCCAAAGCCAAAACAGCATTGGAAGCAGAAGGTGTAAAATTCCCTATCCATTTGGATGTTCCAGTAGACCAAACAGCTAAAAACTATATCGCACGTATTCAATCCTTCAAACAATCCGTTGAAACAGTGCTTGGAGAGGGCAATGTAGTCATCGATATCCAACAAGTTTCTAAAGATGAGTTTAATAATATTACCTACTATGCGGCGAATGCAGCAGCAGAAGACTGGGATCTCTCAGGTGCCGTTGGATGGAACCCTGACTATGAAGATCCATCAACTTACCTTGATATCTTGAAGACAACGAATGCTGAACAAACAAAAACATACATGGGTTACGAAGGTGCAGATAATGCTGCAGCAGCTCAAGTTGGTTTGAAAGAATACGATAAGCTAGTTGATGAAGCTGCTAAAGAAACCAACGACTTGAATGTTCGTTATGAAAAATACGCGGCTGCTCAAGCTTGGTTGACAGATAGCTCACTCATCTTGCCAGCTATGTCATCAACTGGTGCTGCACCATTCATTTCTCGTGTTGTACCATTCACAGCATCATACAGCCAATCTGGAGATAAGGGCTCAGACGTATACTTCAAGTATATTCAGTTACAAGACAAGGTTGTAACAAAAGCTGACTATGAACAAGCTCGTGAAAAATGGCTCAAAGAGAAAAAAGAATCAAACGAAAAAGTTCAAAAAGAATTGGCTAATCACGTTAAATAAATAACTCTCAAGAGAACTTTCTCTCCATGAGGAGAAGGTTCTTTTGGGATTTTAAAAGGAAACGATATGAAGAAATATATTTTTATGCGTGTATTACGTTCATTGTTGTCCATTTTCTTGGTGACAACCTTGACCTACACAATTATCTATACGATGGTTCCTCGAAAATTGATTTTCAAGCAGGATACCAACTATAACAAGATTGCAACGACGCCGGACAAGCGGGATAATTATGAAAATACCGTTTATGAACGGATGGGCTATATCGAGTACTACGATACCAAAGAGTTGCAAGAAAGAGCGAGCACAATGGACTCATCTGTAACAGTGGATGCCAATGATACCAATAAGGCAATCTACGAAAAATACATCAACCAACTAGGAAATGGTTGGACACTTGGTGTGTTCTCAGAAAGTGGTCAATTCTATGCTACGCGTGAAATTCCGATTTTTGAACGTGTTTTCAAATTCTATGCGAACTTGATTGATATTGATCATCCAAACAAAATTCAAGACCCTGAAAATCCAAACTTGCAACGTTATCTTCGTTTTGAAAATGACCCTGCTATCGGTTGGTCATTGGTTGGTTCAGGTACAAAACACAAATACCTTTTGTATTTCAACAATCAATTCCCATTTGTACACCAAAACTTTGTGAACATTAACTTGGGAGATTCTTACCCAACTTATGCAAACACACCAGTGCTTCAAGTTATCACACAAGGTCAGGGACAAACTAAGACATCAGAAGTTCAATTCCCTACAGGTAAAAAGACTTCATCTGTAGATATTTACTCTCGTACTTACAAATCTCCAAGTCAAGCAGATGCGCGTGAAGTAGCCAACTATGGTAAAGACGATCCATATACAGCTACAGAAAGCAATTATCAATATCCTTCAATGATTGCAAGCTCAGCGGTTGCTGGTTTGATTGGTTTGATTATTTCGTATGCGATTGCGATTCCACTTGGATCTGCTATGGCTCGCCACAAGAATACTTGGATTGATAGCTTCTCGACAGGTGCTCTAACCTTCTTGCTTGCCCTTCCAACGATTGCCTTGGTTTATATCGTGCGCTTGATTGGATCATCTATCGGTCTGCCAGATTCATTTCCTATCTTGGGAGCAGGGGACTGGCGTTCATATGTCTTGCCAGCAGTCATTCTAGGTTTGCTGGGTGCACCAAGTACAGCTATCTGGATTCGTCGTTACATGATCGACTTGCAATCTCAGGACTTCGTACGTTTTGCTCGTGCAAAAGGTTTGTCTGAAAAAGAAATTTCAAATAAACACATCTTTAAAAATGCCATGGTTCCTTTGGTTTCAGGTATTCCTGGTGCCGTAATCGGAGTTATCGGTGGTGCAACATTGACAGAAACGGTCTTCGCTTTCCCAGGTATGGGTAAAATGTTGATTGACTCTGTTAAGGCATCAAACAACTCAATGGTAGTTGGTCTTGTCTTCATCTTCACATGTATTTCTATCTTCTCACTCTTTGTAGGTGATATCTGGATGACCATGCTTGACCCACGTATTAAATTGACAGAGAAAGGAGGCAAATAATGTCAACAATCGATAAAGAAAAATTTCAGTTCGTAAAACGTGACGATTTTGCCTCTGAAACAATTGATGCTCCTGCCTATTCATACTGGGGTTCTGTATTTAGACAATTTCTAAAGAAAAAATCAACCGTCTTTATGCTAGGAATTTTGGTTGCTATTATCTTGATGAGCTTTATTTACCCAATGTTCTCAGATTTTGACTTCAACGATGTAAGTAAGGTCAATGACTTCTCTGCTCGTTTTATCAAGCCCAATGCTGAACATTGGTTTGGTACAGATAGCAATGGTAAATCCTTGTTTGACGGGGTTTGGTTTGGTGCGCGTAACTCTATCCTCATCTCTGTAATTGCAACTTTTATCAACCTTGTAATTGGGGTTATTGTTGGTGGAATTTGGGGAATTTCAAAATCCGTTGACCGTGTCATGATGGAAGTTTATAACATTATTTCAAACATTCCATCTCTCTTGATTGTCATTGTCTTGACTTACTCAATCGGTGCTGGTTTCTGGAATTTGATTTTTGCAATGAGTGTGACAACTTGGATTGGGATTGCTTATATGATTCGTATCCAAATCATGCGTTACCGTGACTTGGAATACAACCTTGCTTCTCAAACACTTGGAACACCAACCTTTAAAATCATCGTTAAAAACATCATGCCACAATTGGTATCTGTTATTGTTTCTACAATGACCTTGATGTTGCCAAGCTTCATCTCTTATGAAGCCTTCCTTTCCTTCTTTGGATTGGGATTGCCTGTAACAGTGCCAAGTTTGGGACGTTTGATCTCAGATTACTCACAAAACGTTACGACCAACGCTTACTTATTCTGGATTCCGTTGACAACCTTGATCTTGGTATCCCTATCTCTTTTCGTTGTTGGTCAAAATCTAGCGGATGCTAGTGATCCACGTACACATAGATAGGAGTAGACATGATAAAAGGAAAAAATGTAATTTTGACTGCTCGTGATATTGTCGTGGAATTTGACGTTCGTGACAAAGTTCTGACGGCTATCCGAGGAGTTTCTCTGGACCTGATCGAAGGAGAAGTTCTTGCCTTGGTAGGTGAGTCCGGTTCTGGTAAATCTGTTTTAACAAAAACCTTTACAGGGATGTTGGAAGACAATGGACGTATTGCTCAAGGAAGCATCGACTATCGTGGACAAGACTTGACCGCTCTTACTTCTAACAAGGAATGGGAGAAGATTCGTGGTGCTAAAATTGCGACCATCTTCCAAGATCCTATGACAAGTTTGGACCCAATCAATACAATCGGTAGCCAAATCACTGAAGTTATCGTTAAACACCAAGGGAAAACAGCTAAGGAAGCCAAAGAGATGGCAATCGACTATATGAACAAGGTCGGAATCCCAGATGCTGAAAAACGTTTTGAAGAGTATCCTTTCCAATATTCTGGAGGGATGCGCCAACGTATCGTTATTGCGATTGCCCTTGCCTGTCGTCCAGATATCTTGATCTGTGACGAGCCAACAACGGCTCTTGATGTAACCATTCAAGCACAAATCATTGATTTGCTTAAAACTTTACAGAACGAGTACCACTTTACCATTGTCTTTATCACCCATGACCTTGGTGTGGTAGCAAGTATTGCCGATAAGGTAGCGGTTATGTATGCTGGAGAAATTGTAGAATACGGTACTGTTGAGGAAGTTTTCTACGACCCACGTCATCCATATACTTGGAGTCTCTTGTCTAGCTTGCCTCAGCTTGCTGATGATAAAGGGGAATTGTACTCTATCCCAGGAACACCACCGTCTCTTTATACTGAGTTGAAAGGTGATGCCTTTGCCCTTCGTTCAGATTATGCGATGCAAATTGACTTTGAACAGAAAGCACCTCAGTTTTCAGTCACTGATACTCACTGGGCTAAGACTTGGTTGCTTCATGAGAATGCTCCTAAAGTTGAAAAACCTGGGGTCATCGCAGATTTGCATGACAAAATTCGTGATAAAATGGGCTTTGCTCATCTAGAAGACTAGGAGGAAGGAAATGTCTGAAAAATTAGTAGAAATTAAAGATTTAGAAATTTCCTTCGGTGAAGGAAGTAAGAAGTTTGTCGCGGTTAAAAACGCCAACTTCTTTATCAACAAGGGGGAAACTTTCTCTCTTGTAGGAGAGTCTGGTAGTGGGAAAACAACGATTGGTCGTGCTATTATTGGTCTAAATAATACCAGTAAAGGTGAGATCATCTTTGATGGTCATAAGATCAATGGAAAAAAATCTCATAAGGAATCCTCAGACTTGATCCGTCGTATCCAGATGATTTTCCAGGACCCTGCAGCCAGCTTGAATGAGCGTGCGACGGTTGACTATATCATCTCTGAAGGTCTTTACAACTATCACTTGTTCAAAGACGAAGAAGATCGTAAAGAAAAAGTTCAAAAGATGATTCATGAAGTTGGACTTTTGAAAGAACACTTGACCCGTTATCCACACGAGTTTTCTGGTGGTCAACGTCAGCGTATCGGGATTGCCCGTGCCCTTGTGATGGAACCTGATTTCGTTATTGCGGATGAGCCAATTTCAGCCTTGGACGTATCAGTGCGTGCGCAAGTCTTGAACTTGCTCAAGAAGTTCCAAAAAGAGTTGGGCTTGACCTATCTCTTTATCGCGCATGATTTGTCAGTTGTTCGCTTTATCTCAGATCGTATCGCGGTTATCTATAAGGGAGTTATCGTCGAAGTGGCGGAGACAGAGGAGTTGTTTAACAATCCTGTCCACCCATACACTCAAGCACTTCTATCTGCTGTACCGATTCCAGATCCAATCTTGGAACGCAAGAAGGTCTTGAAAGTTTACGATCCTGACCAACATGACTATGAGACAGACAAGCCATCTATGGTAGAAATTCGTCCAGGTCACTATGTTTGGGCTAATCAAGCAGAACTTGCTCGTTACAAGAAAGCTCTTAAAGAATAAACAAATTAGGAGAGGACCGAAAGGTCTTCTCATTTTTAATAGAAAAATGCCCCTTCTACTAGCTTGTAAAAGGGGAATTGTATTATCATTAACGTTTAGACCAAGTGCGTTTCATAAAGAGTAGCAAAATTGGGTATATCTCTAAGCGACCTGCAATCATTGCAAAGGAGAGGAGGATTTTAGAGATGGGACTAAAGATGGCAAAACTTGAGGTTGTACCTAGAATAGGTCCGATATTGTTAAAACAGCTGAAGACCGCACTGGTTACGACTAGAAAATCATTGCTATCAAGACTGACGATAAAGATGAGAGAAAGAATAATCATCATATAGATGGCAAAATATTTAAGAATCTTGTGCTGGGTATCCTTATCAATCACAGTTTTATTGACGTGTAGAGTCAAAACACGGTGAGGGGATAAAGTGGACAAAATCTGATTTTTTGCGATTTTAGAGAGGATAAGTCCTCTGATTACCTTAAGACCACCTGCAGTTGAGCCTGCTGATCCACCGATTCCCATGAGGAAGAGGAGGATAAATTGGGAGAAGAGGGGCCAGTTGGTAATATCTCCGTAACCAAAACCTGTTGTCGTGATGATATTGGAAACCTGGAAGAAGGCCATTTCAACACTTTTAGAGACCCCTTGGTAGAGGTGGAGTGTATTAAGAGTAATCAAGCCTGTAGAAACTAGGACAATGATGATATATGCTCGTAGTTCTTCATCTCCAAAGAAAGCCTTAACCCGACGGAGCATGAGGTAGTAGTAGAGATTGAAGTTAACCCCAAAAACCAGAACTCCGATACTAACTAGATAGGTGATGAGTGAGCTACCGTAGTGGGCAATTCCGTCGTTATAGACGGTAAAGCCCCCAGTTCCTGCTGTTCCCATAGCGATGACAAAACTATCATAGAGAGGCATGCCTGCTAGGTAGTAGATAACCACAAAAAGGGAGAAGAGAGCCAGATAAAGCAGATAGAGAATCTGGGCAGTGTTTTTTAGCTTGGATACGACCTTGCCAAAGACAGGTCCAGGGACCTCAGCCTTCATCACCTCCAAGTGACTATTCTTGGCATTGTCCATAATGGCAAGCGCAAAGACGAGTACCCCCATCCCTCCGATTAAGTGGGTGAAACTTCGCCAGAAGAGGAGGGAACGAGTGAGAACGGAAACATCGTTCAGGATAGTTGCTCCTGTAGTCGTAAATCCAGAACTGATTTCAAAGAAGGCATCGATGACGCTGGGGATTTGTCCTGAAAAGACAAAGGGGAGGCCACCAAAGAAAGACCATAGAATCCAACAGAGGGCAACAATTAAGACCCCTTCCTTGGCATAAATCCGTTGATTTTTCGGTTTCTGTAAAACGCCTAGACCACCGAGAAGGACTAAAATTCCAATCGTAGAAAAGAGAGCGATAAATACTTGACTGGATTCTTGGTAATAGATCGCTACACTAACAGGGACTAGGAGAAGAACAGCTTCAATCAAGAGAAGTTTTGAGAGGAGGTAACGAATCATACTTTTATTCATTTTTTACCTCTCAATCAAATCATAAATTTTGGTGATGTTTGGCAATAAGGTCGTCACGAGTAACTTGTCTCCCACCTCAAGCATATCCTCTCCAGTAGGGAAGATTGTTTTTCCTTTTCGGATAATGGCTGCGATGAGAACCCCTTTTTTCAATTTCAACTGTGATAGAGGTTTGGCAGTCATTTTATTAGCTTCCTTGATTTGGAATTGGAGAGTTTCAATTTGACCGTTTGCTAGATGGTGCATGGCTTGAAGATCTGAATACTGAGCGTTTACTCGACCACGGATAAAGTGCATAATGGTATCCACTGCGATGCTTTTTGGTGTGATGATACTCGAAAAATCAGGCGCGTGGATAATCTCTAGAAGGCTTGTTCGGTTGACCTTGGTGATATTCTTATCGACGCCAACACGGTCAAGGAACATGGAGGTGATAATGTTTTCTTCGTCCACCCCAGTCAAGGTTGCGACTGCATCATAGTGGGGGGCACTTTCTTCCAGCAAAATGTCTTTTGCAGTTCCATCTCCTTGGACAATATAGAGATTGGGAAACTTTTCACTGAAGAAACGAGCTCTTTCAGGATTGATCTCGATGACCTTGGTATCAATGCGACTGTCTTTTAAAATGCCGAGTAGATAATAAGCAATCTTTCCAGCTCCAACGATAAGCAAGCTTTTCACTGCACGAGATTTAAAATAGTTATGGAAAAGCATCATATCTACACGATTTCCCGTAACAAAAATCCTATCCTTGTCTTGAATAATAACATCACCGCTTGGAATCATCAGTTGATGATCTCTCTCCATAGCACAGACAATGACATTACCAAACTTTTTACGGAAGTCTGAGATTGGCATTTGACAAAGACCGCTAGAATCTTTGACAACAAACTCCATGAGACTGACCCGACCTCCAGCAAATCGTTCGACAGAGAGGGCATTAGGGAAATCAATGATATTTGAGATCGCACGCGCTGCTAGGAGTTCTGGGTTAACGATAAGTGAGAATCCAAGAATATTTTTCTCTTTAAAATAGGCATTGGAGTATTCAGGATTTCGTACCCGAACGATGGTTTCTTTAGCGCCCATTTTTTTAGCAAGTACCGCTGAAATCATATTCACTTCATCGTGTTCGGTTAGGGCGATAAAGATATCGCACTCTTGAACACCGGCTTGCTCCAAGATGGCAAAGTCAGCACCATTTCCAAGGAGACCTATGATATCAAAGCGACTGACAATGTGATTGAGAACAGCCTCATCTTGTTCGATGAGGACAACGTCATGGTTTTCTGCAACCAGTGAACGACAGAGGGCGAAACCAACTTTCCCTCCACCAACAAGGACAATTTTCATATAAAAAACCTACTTTTTCATGATGTAACTATCATACCCTTTTTTAGCAAAAAATGCACTTGCTAAGGCGATTTTTAGGGGAAGAAAGGCTTTTTTCAAGTTTTGAAGATACATTTGCTTAACTTCTATAACAATGTCTCTGATTTGAAGTAATTTGGTTCTTTTACCATACCTTTTCAGAAAGGAATGACCAAACATGAAAATATCATCAAAAAAAGTAAAAAAATCAAGTCGTTTCTATTGACAATGATTCTGAAAGTGTTATACTAAGGAAGTAGTTTCGCTGATTTACTTCAAACCTGTTGTGAGGTAAGTTAACGACACCTTAACCACGCTGTTTGCTGAGCTTGACTCCGGGCAGTGTGGCTATTTTTTTGCAATGATAAAAGGAAACCCGTCATGACAAATCACATTGTATTATTCGAGCCTCAGATTCCACAAAATACAGGTAACATTGCGCGTACTTGCGCTGCGACCAATTCTCCCCTCCATATTATCAAACCAATGGGCTTTCCCATTGACGACCGAAAGATGAAGCGGGCTGGTTTGGATTACTGGGATAAGCTTGAGATTTATTTTTATGACAGCTTGGAAGATTTCATGTCTCAGATGAAAGGACAAGTCTATCTGATTTCGAAATTTGCTGAGAAAGTGTATTCTGAGGTGGATTTATCGACTGACGAGGACCATTATTTTCTCTTTGGACGTGAAGACAAGGGCTTGCCAGAGGACTTTATGCGTGAACATCCTGAGACAGCTCTCCGCATTCCTATGAACGATGAACATGTCCGCAGTCTCAATGTTTCCAATACGGTCTGTATGATTGTCTATGAGGCTCTCCGTCAGCAACATTTTGCTGGTCTTGAGCTTGTTCACACCTATGAAGTAGATAAATTGAAATAATCAAAATGCTTGCACTTGCAAGCGTTTTTTGTTATGATTAAAGGGTCTTCAGGGCTGGGTGTAATTCCCGACCGGCGGTGACTTTAACTAGGAAATGATCTTTTCCTTTTATACTTTGTTGACAAGCTTTGCCTAACCAGAAGTTATGCCTACAGCTTGTCGCCTAGTCTAAAAGAAAAATCTCAATTTCCATTCTCTTAAAGAAGTCCGCGAGCGCAAGCTGATGTGGTGCGATTCCACAACCGACAGTATAGTCTGGATGGGAGAAGACGAGAGAATGGCTTTGTCTGTTCTGATGAGTTTATAGATGAATTGCAACCGCTTGCTCAACAGAGTGAGGGGGAACTTTTGGGATATAAAAAGTGAGAATAGATAGAGGGATCCTTTCCAACTTCTTCTGATTTTATAGAAAATTGGAGGAACCTGTTATGACAAACACACGTCGAATTTCGACCATTGCGATTTTATCAGCCATTTCATTTGTGCTGATGTACTTTGACTTTCCGCTCTTGCCAGCGGCAACCTTCCTCAAGATTGAGTTTAGTATCTTGCCAGTCCTTGTGGGCTTGGTGGTCATGGATTTGCCAGCTGCTCTAGGAATTCTCTTGATGCGCTCACTCTTGAAGTTGCTTCTGAATAGCCAAGGAGTGAACACTTACATTGGCTTGCCAATGAATATCGTAGCTCTGGGAGTTTTTGTTATCGTCTTTGGTTTGATTTGGAAAAAGGAACGTAGCACCCTTCGTTTCCTACTAGCATCTCTAGCGGGAACTGTCGGATTGACTGCGGCTATGTTGGTGCTCAACTATGTCTATGCGGTTCCTTTATACGCGCAGTTTGCCAACTTTGATATTGGAAAAATTTTGGGACTTTCCAACTACCTAATGACTATGGTATTACCTTTTAACTTGATTGAGGGTGTAATCTTTGCCGTTTCATTCTGGTTGTTATACGTCCTCTTGAAACCAACCTTAAAACATTATGAGAGATAAACAAACATTTTTAATGAAGGGCAGTTTTGCCCTTTTACTTTTCGTCCTTCTTGGCTATATGGTTAAGTTCTATCCTGAAACGCTGGTCGGTTTTGACCAACCGATTCAGACTGCCCTTCGTGGGGACTTGCCAGATTATTTGACTGTTCTGTTCCGTGCCCTTACACGCCTGATCGATATCCCAGTGATTATCACCTGGGTTGCCATCGCAGCCTTTGTCTTTTATCGTAGGCAGTGGAAGATAGAAAGCTACTTCATGGCGGGCAATTTAGCCTTAGCCGGTCTTTTGATTGTGACCTTTAAAAATATTTACCAGCGCCCACGACCAGCTATCTTACACTTGGTAGAGGAGAAGGGATTTTCCTTCCCAAGCGGGCATTCTCTGGCAGTGACTCTGATGGTAGGGACTTTGATTGTCATTCTCAGTCAACGGATTAAAGATCCGGTTTGGAGAAAAATTGTGCAAATCGTCCTTGGGGTCTACCTAGTCAGTGTGCTGCTATCTCGGGTCTATCTGGGAGTTCACTACCCATCAGACGTCCTTGCCAGTCTCTGTGTGGGCCTGGGAGTCTTGTTTATCGAATTTCCCTTCTATGACAAGCTTCGCTTCCAATGGCGATTTAAAGGCAAGCAGAAGTGAGATAGGTCTTGCAAGAATGGTAAAAATCTGATAAACTAAGTAGTAATTGAATAGGAATCCGCAAGACTAGTAACTCAAGGGAAGTATGACAGGGAGGAGAGCCGTGACTGCAAGCTCTCTATATGAAAGTTGGGTGAATTCACTTGCGCATGGATTTAGAAATGAAGGTCTGACTTGTCAGATGAAAACGGATGGTACCGCGTGTCAACGCTCCGAGTGGAGTTTTTGGCATGTGGTTTTCTTTTTATCTACGAGAGACTGATGGAGGAATTATGTCAACTATTGAAGAACAATTAAAAGCGCTTCGCGAAGAAACGCTGGCTAGCTTGAAGCAGATTACTGCTGAAAATGAAAAAGAGATGCAAGACTTGCGTGTCTCTGTCCTTGGTAAAAAAGGGTCGCTTACGGAAATCCTCAAAGGGATGAAAGATGTCTCTGCTGAGATGCGCCCAATCATCGGGAAACACGTCAATGAAGCGCGTGATGTCTTGACAGCGGCCTTTGAAGAAACAGCTAAGCTCTTGGAAGAAAAGAAAGTCGCAGCTCAACTAGCAAGTGAGAGCATCGATGTGACGCTTCCAGGTCGCCCAGTTGCGACTGGTCACCGTCATGTCCTTACACAAACCAGTGAAGAAATCGAAGATATTTTCATTGGGATGGGTTACCAAGTCGTGGATGGTTTTGAAGTAGAGCAAGACTACTATAACTTTGAGCGTATGAACCTTCCAAAAGACCACCCAGCCCGTGATATGCAGGATACTTTCTACATCACAGAAGAAATCTTGCTTCGTACTCACACGTCTCCAGTACAGGCGCGTGCTATGGATGCTCATGATTTCTCTAAAGGCCCTTTGAAAATGATCTCACCGGGGCGTGTGTTCCGTCGTGATACGGACGATGCAACCCACAGTCACCAATTCCACCAAATCGAAGGATTGGTTGTTGGGAAAAATATCTCTATGGCAGACCTTCAAGGAACCCTTCAGTTGATTGTCCAAAAAATGTTTGGCGAAGAACGTCAAATCCGTCTGCGTCCATCTTATTTCCCATTCACAGAGCCATCTGTTGAGGTGGATGTTTCTTGCTTCAAGTGTGGTGGAGAAGGCTGTAACGTATGTAAGAAAACAGGTTGGATCGAAATTATGGGTGCCGGTATGGTTCACCCACGTGTTCTCGAAATGAGTGGAATTGATGCAACGGTCTATTCTGGTTTTGCCTTTGGTCTTGGTCAAGAACGTGTAGCTATGCTCCGTTACGGAATCAACGATATCCGTGGGTTCTACCAAGGCGATGTCCGCTTCTCAGAACAGTTTAAATAAGATTGAAACCTGAAACACAGTCTAGTTATTTTCTCTTGATGAGAATGGTAAGGACTGACTCGAAGAAAAAGAAAGGAATTGAAAAGAACTTACTTGTGGGTTCTTGCAATCAGAATTATGTTAGTATCTTATAAATGGTTAAAAGAATTGGTGGACATTGATGTGCCATCACAAGAGTTGGCTGAAAAAATGTCAACTACAGGGATTGAGGTCGAAGGTGTGGAATCACCGGCTGCTGGTCTCTCAAAAATTGTCGTCGGTGAGGTCTTGTCTTGCGAAGATGTGCCAGAAACTCACCTTCATGTTTGTCAGGTTAACGTTGGCGAAGAAGAAGCTCGTCAAATCGTTTGTGGTGCACCGAATGTACGTGCTGGTATCAAGGTCATGGTGGCACTTCCAGGAGCTCGTATCGCTGACAATTACAAGATCAAAAAAGGGAAAATCCGTGGTTTAGAGTCTCTCGGAATGATTTGTTCCCTTGGTGAATTGGGAATTTCTGACTCAGTTGTACCGAAGGAATTCGCAGATGGTATTCAAATCTTGCATCAAGATGCAGTACCAGGTGAGGAAGTCTTCTCATATCTAGACTTGGATGATGAGATCATCGAACTTTCTATCACGCCAAACCGTGCAGACGCTCTATCTATGCGTGGAGTAGCGCACGAAGTGGCAGCCATCTATGACAAGGCAGTTAGCTTTAAAGAATTCAGTTTAACAGAAACAAATGAAGCTGCAGCAGACGCCCTTTCTGTAGACATTGAAACAGATAAGGCGCCTTACTATGCAGCCCGTATCTTGGATAATGTGACCATCGCACCAAGTCCACAATGGTTGCAAAATATCCTCATGAATGAAGGCATCCGTCCGATCAATAACGTAGTTGACGTAACCAACTACATCCTGCTTTACTTTGGTCAACCGATGCATGCCTTTGACTTGGATACCTTTGAAGGGACTGACATCCGTGTGCGTGAAGCGCGTGCTGGTGAAAAATTGGTGCCCTTAGATGGTGAAGAGCGTGACTTGGAAACAAATGACTTAGTCATCACTGTCGCTGACAAACCAGTAGCCCTTGCAGGTGTCATGGGGGGTCAAGCAACAGAAATATCTGAAAATTCTAGTCGTGTTGTCCTTGAAGCGGCTGTTTTCAATGGTAAATCCATCCGCAAGACTAGCGGACGCCTTAACCTTCGTTCGGAATCATCTTCTCGCTTTGAAAAAGGGATCAACGTGGCAACTGTTAATGAAGCCCTTGATGCGGCGGCTAGCATGATTGCTAATCTTGCAGGTGCGACAGTGCGTAAGGGCATCGTTTCAGCAGGAGCGCTTGATACTTCTGATGTGGAAGTTTCTTCGACTCTTGCAGACGTCAACCGTGTCCTTGGTACGGAACTTTCATATGCTGATGTCGAAGATGTCTTCCGTCGTCTTGGCTTTGGCCTTTCTGGCAATGCTGAAGCCTTTACAGTCAGCGTACCCCGTCGTCGTTGGGATATCACCATCGAAGCGGACCTCTTTGAAGAAATCGCCCGTATCTATGGTTATGATCGCTTGCCAACTAGTCTTCCAAAAGATGATGGTACAGCTGGCGAATTGACTGCGACACAAAAATTGCGCCGTCAAGTTCGTACCATCGCTGAAGGAGCAGGTTTGACAGAAATCATCACCTACGCTCTGACAACTCCTGAAAAAGCAGTTGAGTTTACGGCTCAACCAAGTAACCTTACAGAACTCATGTGGCCAATGACAGTGGACCGTTCTGTCCTCCGTCAAAATATGGTCTCAGGTATCCTTGATACCGTTGCCTACAACGTGGCTCGTAAGAACAAAAACTTGGCTCTTTACGAGATTGGAAAAGTTTTTGAACAAACAGGCGATCCAAAAGAAGAATTACCAAACGAAATCAACAGTTTTGCCCTCGCCTTGACAGGCTTGGTTGCTGAAAAAGACTTCCAAACAGCAGCAGTTCCAGTTGATTTCTTCTATGCTAAGGGAATCCTTGAAGCGCTCTTTACTCGCTTGGGACTAGAAGTGACTTATACAGCAACAGCTGAGATTGCTAGCCTTCACCCAGGACGTACAGCCGTGATTTCACTCGGTGACCAAGTTCTTGGTTTCCTTGGCCAAGTGCATCCGGTCACTGCCAAGGCTTATGATATTCCAGAAACGTATGTAGCGGAGCTCAACCTTTCAGCCATTGAAGCTGCCCTTCAACCAGCTGATCCATTTGTGGAAATCACAAAATTCCCAGCAGTCAGCCGTGACGTGGCCCTACTTCTCAAGGCAGAAGTCACTCACCAAGAAGTTGTAGACGCAATCCGAGCTGCCGGCGTGAAACGTTTGACAGATATCAAACTCTTTGACGTCTTCTCGGGCGAAAAACTGGGAGTTGGCATGAAGTCAATGGCCTATAGCTTGACCTTCCAAAATCCAGAAGACAGCTTAACGGACGAAGAAGTCGCACGCTATATGGAAAAAATCCAAGCATCACTCGAAGAAAAAGTCAATGCAGAAGTACGTTAACTCATCAATCCATCCTTCGGGGTGGGTTTTTTAGTAGAAAAAATCATCAAGCTTTAGCCTGATGATTGAATCAAATTGACGGGGAAACAACTCCTTTTTAATACTGTTACAAGATGATCAGACATCGATATTTTTTGTCATCCAATCAGCTATGAAGTGATAGGTATCGTTTCGATTATTCTCGTTTAGAATTTCGTGACGAGCCTCTTCAACTAATCGGAGACTTACTTTCGAATGTGAAGCCTTTAGGAGTTTTACAAATCTTTCTATACCTTTACCATTTTCGCCTAGAGGGTCTTCTTGTCCCGAAATCACAAGAATTGGGAGTTGGGTTGGAATCTCATCGATTACTTGTTTACTCGCTACTTGGTTAGAAAAGTAAAAAATAGATCGGTACATGGGAATAGTAGGTATGAATTGACAGAATGGATCCTTCAGATAAGCTTGGTTGGATTCTTCATTTTTTGAGAGCCAATCGACAGATGTTTTAGGATTTTTAATAGTTCGATTAAAGCTATCAGTTGATAGATAAGTCAAGAGTTTACTACGGTGTTTATTCCCTTTTATAAGTCGAATGCATTCTGTTAAGATAAGAGCGAATCGAGTCAGAAATTGAGGTTGTTGGCCAGTTCCCATGATGATCAAGGCATTGATAGGTGGTTTTCTTTTAGCTGCATAATAGCGACACATAAGAGACCCCATAGAATGCCCTAAAAGGACGATTGGGAGTCCTGTATAACTTTCTTGAATGAAGGAGGTCACTCTTTCAATATCATCGATGAGTTCCTCGGGAGATTCAGGAAAGACTCCGAGTTGACTTGGATTTTGAGCAGTATAGCCGTGGCCGAGATGATCATGGCCGATAACAGTAAAGCCTTCTTTATTCATAGCTAGAGCAAATTCTTCATATCGTTCTACGTATTCTACCATGCCATGTACAATCTGAAGAACGGCTTTTGGCTGTTCAGCTTCCCAAATGATTAAGTTATTGTTGTTTGGTTCGAGTTTAAGTCTTTTTTTCATATCAGATTCCTAGCCTATGATAATCTATAGTCTATCAAAATTATACAATAAAATAGTACGATAAGCTAGGCAGAATGATGAAGATTAGTAGCAACAATTCGGGACTAAAAATGAACATTTGAGGACATAGCCAACGGATTTATCAAGAAATGAGTATAATAAATTTATCACTTAAAATCTGGAGGACTAAAATGCTTGGTGATAAGCTAATAAAGTTCCTATCCAGAAAATATCCTTCTTGAAATCAAAATTTAAAAATGGACATAAATCGTTGTAAAGGCTATCAAAAAGGAGTATAATAAGTGCAACATATTTCGGAGGTGGAAGATGCTAGAAGTAAGAAATCTAGAGAAAAGTTTCGGTTCCAAGCAAGTCTTGTTTGGTGTCGATTTTCAGGCAAGTCCAGGACGAATTCTAGGGCTGGTCGGAAAAAATGGTGCTGGGAAAACAACGATTTTCCACAGTATTTTGAAATTTTTGGAGTACCAAGGAGAGATCAGTCTGGATGGGCAGGAGATTCGTCAGGAAACCTACGCTCGGATAGGTTATTTGCCTGAAGAACGCAGTCTCATGCCCAAGTTGACAGTCCTTGAGCAAGTTCGCTACCTGGCTACTCTGAAAGGCATAGATGCCAAGGAGGTCAAGGAAAAACTCCCTCAATGGATGGAAAAACTAGAAGTTAAGGGGAAATTAACAGACAAGATCAAGAGTCTCTCAAAAGGGAATCAGCAGAAAATCCAACTGATTATTACTCTAATCCATGAACCAGACTTGATTATTCTGGATGAGCCTTTTAGTGGACTGGATCCAGTCAATACTGAGTTGCTCAAGCAGGTCATCTTAAAAGAAAAAGAGCGTGGTGCAACCATTATCTTTTCAGACCATGTCATGACCAATGTCGAGGAGCTTTGCGATGATATTCTCATGATTCGAGATGGGCGTGTAGTCTTGCATGGACCGGTCCAAGAAGTTCGCAATCAATACGGGAAAACGCGTCTCTTTGTTTCAAGTGAACGAAGCAAGGAAGAATTGGAAAATCTTCCTCATGTCAAACAGGTGAGCTTGACCAAGCAAGGTAGTTGGAAATTGATCCTAGATGATGAAAGTGCTGGAAGGGAACTCTTCCCAATCCTCACTCAAGGTCAATATATTGCGACCTTTGACCAACAGGCTCCAACAATCGATGAAATCTTTAAACTAGAATCAGGGGTGGAAGTATGAGAAATATGTGGGTTGTAATGAAGGAAACCTATCTTCGACATGTCAAGTCGTGGAGTTTCTTCTTTATGGTGATTTCGCCGTTCCTCTTTTTAGCCTTATCTGTAGGAATCGGCTTTCTCCAAGGGTCTTCTATGGCCAAGAATAGCAAGATAGCAGTAGTAACAACTGTGCCATCTGTGGAAGAAGGGCTCAAGGGTACCAATGGTATCAACTTTGATTATAAGGATGAAGCCAGTGCCCAGGCTGCTATCAAGGATGAGAAAATCAAAGGTTACCTAACCATTGACCAAGAGGACAGTGTCCTCAAGGCCGTCTATCATGGTGAAACTTCTCTTGAAACAGGCATCAAACTAGCAGTAACCAATAAGTTAAACGAACTGCAATACCAACTCAATCGTTCGGCAGCCAATTTGTCTCAAGAACAGGAAAAACGCCTGAGTCAAACTGTTGATTTTACTGAGAAGATTGATGAATCTAAGGAAAACAAAAAAATTGTTCAAACCATTGCGGCCGCAGGGCTTGGTTTCTTCCTTTATATGATTTTGATTACCTATGCTAGTGTCACTGCTCAGGAAGTAGCTAGCGAGAAAGGAACCAAAATCATGGAGGTGGTCTTCTCTAGTATCCGAGCTAGTCATTATTTCTACGCTCGCATGCTAGCTCTACTTCTTGTGATTTTGACTCATATTGGCATTTACGTCGTAGGTGGACTTGCTGCCATTCTGCTCTTTAAAGATATCCCTATCTTGGCACAATCTGGGATTTTAAATCATCTAGGAGAGGCCTTCTCGCTCAATACCTTATTGTTTGTCTTGGTTAGCCTCTTTATGTACGTTGTTTTAGCAGCCTTTCTAGGCTCTATGGTTTCTCGCCCTGAGGATTCAGGAAAGGCCTTGTCGCCATTGATGATCTTGATTATAGCAGGATTTGTCGGAGTGACTGCTCTAGGTGCTGCTGGGGATAATTTAGTTCTGAAAATTGGTTCCTATATTCCTTTCATCTCGACCTTCTTTATGCCATTTAGAGCTATAAATGGGTATGCGAGTGGTCTAGAAGCTTGGATTTCCCTTGCTATAACGGTTGTCTTTGCAGTCACTGCGACAGCCTTTATCGGCCGCATGTATGCTAGTCTAGTCCTTCAAACAGATGATTTGGGAATCTGGAAAACCTTTAAACGTGCCTTAGCTTATAAATAGGAGATCCTCGCAAAAGCGAGGTTTTTCTAGATGTTAAACACTGAAATCGGCAAAAATATTTTTCATATCTATTGACTTTTAGTAGTAAAATTTGGTATGATAGTAGACGGTATTGTTTACCCCATTTGTAAGGCCCCGGAACCTTTCAAATACCCCGCGGACCGGAACATCCGCCCTGTAAACAAAAACGATATTCATATAGGAGAAATCATGAACAAAACTACATTCATGGCTAAACCAGGCCAAGTAGAACGCAAATGGTACGTTGTTGACGCAACTGATGTACCTCTTGGACGCCTTTCAGCAGTTGTTGCTAGCGTACTTCGCGGAAAAAACAAACCAACATTCACACCACACACTGATACAGGTGACTTCGTAATCGTTATCAATGCTGAAAAAGTTAAATTGACTGGTAAAAAAGCAACTGATAAGATCTACTACACTCACTCAAACCACCCAGGTGGATTGAAACAAATCTCTGCTGGTGAACTTCGTTCTAAAAATGCAGTACGTTTGATCGAAAAATCAGTTAAAGGTATGCTTCCACACAATACTCTTGGCCGCGCTCAAGGTATGAAATTGAAAGTATTCGTTGGAGCTGAGCACACTCACGCTGCACAACAACCAGAAGTTCTTGATATTTCAGGACTTATCTAAGGAAAGGAACAATAAAGTATGTCACAAGCACAATATGCAGGTACTGGACGTCGTAAAAACGCTGTTGCACGCGTTCGCCTTGTTCCAGGAACTGGTAAAATCACTGTTAACAAAAAAGATGTTGAAGAGTACATCCCGCACGCTGACCTTCGTCTTGTTATCAACCAACCATTCGCAGTTACTTCAACTGTAGGTTCATACGACGTTTTCGTTAACGTTGTAGGTGGTGGATACGCTGGTCAAGCAGGAGCTATCCGTCACGGTATCGCTCGTGCCCTTCTTCAAGTAGACCCAGACTTCCGCGATTCATTGAAACGCGCAGGACTTCTTACACGTGACTCACGTAAAGTTGAGCGTAAGAAGCCAGGTCTTAAGAAAGCTCGTAAAGCATCACAATTTAGTAAACGTTAATTCGAGAGAATTACTATACTTACAGAGAGCACCTTCCGAGGTGCTCTTTTTTTTATACTTTCTTACTAAATTGGTGCAATTGACACAGTTGTTGCGACTTTAGTCGCTTACAAATGTGGCTGCAATCTGACAAAGTCAGTTGCCTCAAAACGTTAATCAATACGATACTATCAACGTTTCAAAGCACTCAAAAGTTTACCTTATGGGTGCTTTTTTCGTGTTTTTTTTTAAAGTTTACCTCAAAGTTCACCTTATTTTTACCTTATTGTTTTAGAGACTTTAAAGCAAATTCACCAACTGCCATAGGAACTATATTAGAAGTATTGACATAAATCTGAGTTGTACCTGTATCGCTATGAGTTAGAGCTTCAGAAATAGTCTCTAGTGAGACACCAGCTCGTTTCGCTAAAGTAGCACCTGTGTGTCTCAATTTATGTGGAGATGCTTGGGCAAGTTTAGGATGTCTCTTTCTTACAGATTTCATTCGGTAGTTGAGATAGTCTGTATGGAGAGGAAGATTAATATTATTAGTACGATCATTATAAGTAAAAACAAACTGTTTTTGTGTTTGCTTCAGTCCGAAAAGTTTGAGTTCTTCTTGTTGTTTAACTTTCCAATTCGCTAGAAGTTCCATCAATTCAGTTGGTGCTTTAAAAAGAGTTTTTTGTTTCCTTTAGTTGATTTTACTTGTCCATATCTATCTAAAGCTTGAATTAGCTGAATCTGTGATTTTGAAAAATCGATATGTTTCCATTGAAGAGTATAGGATTCTGATTTTCTATCGCCTAAGAAAAAGGTGAGATAGAATATATGACTTTTTTCTACAACAAAATAGGCTCCATAATTTCTACAGTAGTTTTACCCATTACAGAAATTATAGAGCCAGATGATTTTCGTTAGTTCTTAGGAAGTAATTGGAAAGGAAATAGTCCAGAACAACTGTTCTGGACTATTTTTTTATCTTGAGAAATCAGTGACGCTTTTAAACGTTATTAAGAATCAATTTACATAATATTTATAAGTAATTTTTTCTATAAATAATAAAGTATGCCCTTGAACTTTTTTAGTATTCTAGCCTATAAAGCATAGGGTATTGATGGAGACTTGTCATCTGAAATGAAATAATAGATCGTTAAGGGATAACAATTGATTTGAGAAGTGTTTGTCCTACTAAGTGATGAATGTGAATTCTGTGAATGGAGATGGCTCGAGTAAGTTTTAGAGGAAACTATTTAAGTAGGAGGCTAGAAAAATATGTGCCTCCAGTACTGTGAATGTATAAAAAGTTCAATTAAATTTTGGGATCCTTTATGGATTTTTTCACACAAGGTTGATCGTGAAAAAAAGAGAAGACCAAATGGTCTTCTCAATGGGGGAACTGAATAATTAGGGCTCTATAATATTTGTAGTGGGTAAATCCTCTATAGATATTATGGAGCCTATTTTTGTATAGAAAAAAAGTCCCAT
>NZ_JBJUSF010000008.1:0-71986 GCF_046098195.1 Streptococcus sp. ST14 | reverse complement strand
ATGGGACTTTTTTTCTATACAAAAATAGGCTCCATAATATCTATAGAGGATTTACCCACTACAAATATTATAGAGCCGAAATAAGAAACTGATTCGGATATTTAAAAAAAGAGGAACTTTAGTGTGAAGCTCCTCTTTTTTATTCGTTCTTTTACTTATAAATCGTATAACCTGGTTTGAAAAAAATATGTTTTGATAAAATTCAAAAGCCTTTAAAATCAGCGCTTTCACGAGTTTGCAATATAAATTATTTTATCTAATTTCAAGTAATTGTACTTGAATGGTGTGAATTTTAACCTAAAAATCACTGAATTGAGCTAACTAATATCTAAAATTCACACCATTGAATAATCTAATTTTTATTATGTTTTTTTGTAGAATACTCCCTTTATTTTTTCGTATAGAAAACAAATGAGAAAGACACTTGAGTATAAAACAAGCGTCTTTTCTATTATTCTAAAAACTAACTATGATGGAAATCTATTCCTATTCCTCCCCTTACTTTCCCATTCGTTCTACCAATCCTGCAATTAAAAGAGGGATAATTGCAAAAAAGATTGTACCTCTTTCTCCCCAAATTAGCAATCCAACTGCCAATATAATTGAAATTATTGCTAAAGCAACAGCTACTTGATGATATATTTTTTTACTCATAACAATTAAACTCCTATCTATTAAATGTACTAGAGTATATTTTGGTTGATATTATCATAGAAACAACCGTTATTGTCATAATTAAGATACAGCTTGCAATTATTAGTAGAATAGCATTGGTATTGCTAATCCAAGAAATAAATACTAGACCAAAAGCTGTTTTCTGCAAAATGTAAACTGCTCCCATAATGAATACCAAAACCAGTATATTTACGACTGTGCTTCCAAATGTACCAAAGGCATAAACCGACGGAAGTAAGAATACTACATACATAATGCCAATCAATAAGCCAGCTATTGATATGAATATATGTATTTGTATACTGAATTGTTGAAAAATTAGAGCGGTTATAAGACTCAAAATCAGAGTTATAAAACTAACAAATATTATTAGAGAGATACAAAAAATGTACCTAGCTAGAACTATCGTTTTTTTGGAAATTGGGAAAACACTAACAAACCTGTTCCAACCACTTTCATAGTCAGAAACTAATAAACTGGTTGGTATAGATGCCAAGCCAATTGGTCCCATTATTGATAAAAAAATTGCTCCAGACTCTCTACCAAAAATTGTTATTAACAATAACGCACAGACAATTAACAATCTATTCGTCACACTTACTTTATTCAAAATAAGTTGAAAATCTTTATAGAGTAGTCCCTTCATCTATCCTCACTCCCTTTGCTAGAAATAATAATATTTCTTCTAATGTAGCATAGTCTTCACTATCAACTTCATTTTGTGATACGTCAACTAAATATTGAATAATGTTATCTTGAGACAACTTATATTTGATGTTTTTCAATGGCAAATGTGCTATTTCGGTTTTAATAGCGTAATGGTTAAGTAACTCACTCCTCTCGCCCTTTAGTAGAATTTTCCCATTTTCAATAAAAATAAAATAATCAGCGACTTGTTCCAAATCACTTAAAATATGCGAAGACAATAGTACAGTCATTCTATTATTATCTACATATTTTTTTAGTATAGTTAAAATCTCTTTTCTTACAATAGGGTCAAGCCCGCTTGTTGCTTCGTCAGCAATCAAAAGTTTAGGATGATGGGATAATGTGGCAGCAAAGTTTAGTTTTACAACCATTCCCCTTGAAAAATCTCCAATAGCTTTGTTAATAGGTAAGGCAAATTTATCAATTAAGCTGTAATAAAGTTCTTTATCCCAACTTGGATAAATCATTTTTAGCATTTTTTCAATTTGTTGAATTGAAAACGAATTTGGAAAATAATTTTGTTCTAAAATCACTCCTAGGTTAAGTTTTATTTGATATTCATCTTTATCAGAATCCAAACCTAAAATTTTCATATTACATGAGTCACTTTTTATTTGATTTAACAACAAATTCAGAAAAGTTGATTTTCCTGAACCATTTTCACCAATCAATCCAACAATACTTCCTTCTTGGATTTTTAAATTATTGATTTGTAGTTGAAAATCTGTATACCGCTTGCTTAAGTTTAGCACTTCTAATACTGGTTTTGTATTCATTTTTTACACCTCGCTAAGATTGCAATAGCATATACACAACCGTTAAGCTATTTCCAATTAGAATTACCAACGTCAATAGAGTATTAACTTTTTTAGATACATTGGCCTTTTTTAATTCAATTAACTGCTGGATATCTTTATCAGCCTGACGAATCCGTGCTTTTAAAAGCTCAATCTGATCTTCCAAAGAACGGTCCTTCAAGAGAGGATAACGCCAACGCTTATAGGCTAAATAAGCCCCGAAACCTATCAAGCCACAAATTGCCAAAGGTAGAGCTACCCGAACCAAGAGACCCAGCAAAAACAAGCCACCCCAGAAATAAAGGCATCCTTTCAATAATCCATTCCCTGATTTCATAAACATCCCTTATCTTAAATTTATAAATCTATTTTAGCACAAAAGCAGAAAATGAGGGCGGAAAAGTCGCCTAAAACCACTGATTTCTTTACACCAGAGCTAGAAACATTCTCCCTGAGTAAAAATGATTCCTCGAATACCAACCAAACCATCAACTCAACATTTTAAGACAAAGCAAAAAGCCCACTGTTGTAGGCTTCTTACAATATAAAGTCTTATCTTACAACATTTTGTTGTAGAATTCAACGACAAGTGCTTCGTTGATTTCTGGGTTGATTTCGTCGCGTTCTGGCAAGCGAGTCAATGAACCTTCCAATTTTTCAGCGTCGAATGATACGAATGCTGGACGTCCAAGAGTAGCTTCTACTGCTTCAAGGATAGCTGGAACTTTCAATGATTTTTCACGAACTGAGATCACTTGACCTGGAGTTACGCGGTATGATGGGATATCAACGCGTTTTCCGTCAACAAGGATGTGACCGTGGTTTACGAATTGACGAGCTTGACGACGAGTAGTCGCAAGGCCAAGACGGTAAACAACGTTATCCAAACGGCGTTCCAAAAGAAGCATGAAGTTGAAACCTAGGATTCCGCCTTTGATTTTTGTAGCTTGTACGAACAAGTTACGGAATTGTTTTTCACCTACACCGTAAGTGAAACGAAGTTTTTGTTTTTCAGCCAATTGCAAACCGTATTCTGACAATTTAGAACGGTTGTTTGGTCCGTGTTGTCCTGGCACGTAGTTACGACGTGCCAATTCTTTACCTGTACCTGTAAGTGAAAGGCCAAGGCGACGAGCTTGTTTCCAAGATGGTCCTGTATAACGTGACATATGTATGTCCTCCTGATATAAATAATATTTCGGTGGAAATAGTCACTTAGAAAGCCCTGATTCGTGCAGATGCCCTTCGCCTAAACAGCCAAGGTTACTTGTCATAAGACACCTGTTGACGAGCTTCATGCTTTCCTGCTGCTATTTCACACAAAGGCTATTGTACCATGAAAAGCTAGATTTGTAAAGGGATTTTACACCTTTATTTCAAATTAAGGCTGAATGTAAACTTACTTCCTAAGCCATATTGACTTTCTGCTGTGATTTCGCCACCAAGCTGATGGGCTAGTTCGCGTGCAATCGCAAGTCCTAATCCATGTCCACCCGTCTTCATATTGCGCGAAGTTTCCACACGATAAAGTCGTTTAAAGATTTTTTCCAAATCTTCAGGAAGGATCCCCTGACCTTCGTCTTTCACACTGATTGTCAGCTCTTGTTCTGTTAATTGGGCAAGAACCTCGATTCTGGTGCCTGGTTCTGAATATTTAAAGGCATTGTTTAACAAATTAACTAAAATGCGAGAAAGTTTGTCAGAATGGCTCTTGATTTTCGCCGACTCAGGTGATACTTGAATGTAAACATCCCGCTCCTCTTGTTCAATCTGGAGTTGAAATTCACTCATTGACTCAATCAGCAACTGATCTAAAAAGACCTCTTCGACTTCTTCATCAGCAGTATCTTGAGGTTGTGTGTTAAGAGTCAAAACATCCAATTCCTCTACTAGCTTGTTTAGACGTTCAGTTTGCCGACCAATCGTGGTTAAATAGTGGAGCCGCTCCTCTTCCTTAATCACTCCATCTAGAATGCCCTCCACAGTAACCTGAATGGAGGTAATGGGAGTTTTAATATCGTGAGAGAGCTGCGCAATCATCATTCTCTTTTCTTGCTCGCTCTCATCAAGTGATTGAAAGGTGGCTTGCAAATTGTGGGACATGTCATTAAAAGCCTGGCCCAGCTCTTGAAATTCTAATGGGCCTTTGGTTTCGATTTCTGTGCTGAAATCCTTGCTTGCTATATCCTGAGCTTGTTTTTTCAAATGTTTCAGAGAAGAGAACACAGGCGACAAAAGAAAGATGCTCACTGCAGCGCCAATGAAACTAGCAATCAAGGTCATTCCAACTAGAAAGTAAACTTCACTTTTCTCGATCAACATTCGTTGGACTGCCCAGAAAACGACCAAAATCGTTAGTAGAGTCGACACTAGATACCCCACTAAAATATAGTTTTTTAATTTCATTTTCTACCTCTTGGTTTTTCCATCTTATAACCCAAACCCCAGACAGTTTTGATAGCAGGAGCATTTGAATTCGTATACTTGGTCAACTCTTGCCTCAAAGCATGGATATGAACATTGAGTGTATTGGTATCATCCACATAGTCCTCTTGCCATACCTTCTCGTAAAGTTCCGTCTTTGAAAAGACTCTCTCAGGATTGCTGGCCAATATCCATAGAAGCTCAAAAGATTTTACTGTCAATTCCAAAGGTTGCTCCCCAATGCGAACCTCATGAGTCACATGGTTGATCACTAAGTCACCAAACTCGATCTGTTCTGTCTCTCCTCCACGGCTAAGGCGACGCAAGATATTATTCACTCTTAAAACCAATTCGCGTGGGCTAAAGGGTTTGACTATAAAATCATCTGCCCCCAAACTTAATCCATAAATCTTATCCTGTTCGCTTGTCTTAGCAGTTGTAAAGAGGAAGGGTTGATCCGGAGCGATATACTGAACTTCGCTGATAAAATCATAGCCATCCATATTGGGCATCATGATATCTGTGATAATGAGGTCGATAGATTTTTTTCTGAAAAGCTCTAAGCCCTCCTTACCATCATGGGCGACCAAAACATCGTAACCTGCCTGTATAAGATAGCGGTTTTGAATATCTAGAATATCTATCTCATCATCAACCAGCAAAATTGTCTTTTTCATCTGACACTCCTTCGATAAAAACAGTGTTATACTTGCTTTAGTATAACACTATTTTCCCTAATGTTTAAGTGATTTGAATCTTAATCTTCTCGTTTGGTTGTCAAACCCAAAAGTCCAACAAGACCTGCCAAGGCTAGACCAAAGATACCAAGGCCAGCTGTAGCCGTTTTAGCTTCCCCAGTATTTGGTAGCATCGCTTTATCATCTTTTTTCATCATATTAGCCATTGGGCTAGAAGCTGGTTGATCGACCTTCATGTCTGACATATGGTGATTTGTACCCATCATACCCTCAGTCGTACCTGTAGAGCCTGTTTCAGAAGGCTTCGTATTCATCTGACCTTGTTGAGATGGTATTGTCGCCATTTCTTTTCCACGAAGTCGAATCGTTACTTGTCGAGTAGCAACCAGATTGGTCAAATCAGGTTTGCCATCTTTAGAACCATACACTTTGACAGTAGCTTGGTAAGTGTGAGTGCCATTGGCACGAAGTTGGTCTAGAAGGGCTTGTCCTTCTTTGCCTGTCGTGTTGCCATTCAAATCCACTTCGTAGAAATATTGGCCTTTAGCCAAGCCTTCAAGTGGCAATAGAGCAGGATTTTTAGCTGTTCCGTTGTCTGACCATGGGGCTTTGTCTGAGGCTTTTAACAAGAGGCGAGTCAACATACCATCTCCACCAAAAGCTTCGTATGGAATAACTTGGTTGACACCGGCCAAGAAAGGTCCAGGAACCTTAGCCTTATCAAGGTAGCTAGCTGGAACATCAATCATGTCTTTGACATTGTTAACAACAGACTCTTTAACCTGATTTGGTGTGGTCAAACCATTCAAATTAACAGTCAAATCTTTAGTTGCTACGAGATTGGTTAAGTCAGGCTTGCCATCTTTCGCACCGTACACTTTGATGGTAGCTTTATAGCTTTGAGTTCCATTTTGTTTTAAAAGATCAAGCAACTCTTTGTCAGATTTGCCTTGGGTTCCAGCCAAGTCTACTTCGTAGAAGTAAAGGCCTTTGCCCAATTTCTCTACTGGTGGGAGAGCGGGATTTTTAGCTGTTCCGTTGTCTGACCATGGAGCCTTATCAGAGGCTTTCAAGATCAGGCGAGTCAACATGCCATCTCCAGCGAAGAATTCATATGGAATGACTTGATTGACACCAGCTGTAAATGGACCTGGAAAATTAGCTTTGTCAAGATAGCTAGCTGGGACATCTACTGTGTCTTTGGTGTTATCAGCCACACCTTTTTGCACTTCAGCTGGGGTGGTCAAACCATTCAAATTAACATCCAAATCTTTAGTTGCTACCAGATTAGTTAAGTCAGGCTTGCCGTCTTTTGCACCGTACACCTTGATAGTAGCTTTATAGCTTTGTGTACCATTTTGTTTCAAAAGGTCAAGCAACTCTTTGTCAGATTTGCCTTGGGTGCCTGCTAAATCCACTTCATAGAAGTAAAGACCTTTGCCCAATTTTTCTACTGGTGGGAGAGCGGGATTTTTAGCCGTTCCATTGTCTGACCATGGAGCTTTGTCTGAAGCTTTCAAGATAAGACGAGTTAACATGCCGTCACCAGCGAAGAATTCATATGGAATGACTTGATTGACACCAGCTGTGAAGGGACCAGGGAAGTTAGCCTTGTCCAAGTAAGTAGCTGGGACATCTACTGTGTCTTTGGTGTTGTCAGCCACACCTTTTTGCACTTCAGCTGGAGTGGTCGCTGGTTGCGCTTCACTGGCTTCACGGTCTTGTCCAGAAACTGTAGACGCAGGACTTTCCACAGGTTTAACTGCATCTTCTGTTTGTTTCTTAGAGTCAGGTTGTGCTTGCACTTCTTCTTTTGGCGCTACTTCCGGATCTTTAGCAGTTGCGTCCGCTTTTTCTGAAGAGCTTGTCGTATCCAAGCTTGCTTTAGGTGCTGAGTCTGCTTGTTCTGAAGGAAGAGCTACATCAACTGCTTTTTTGAGAACCTCTGCTGGTAAGTCGCTCTTTTCACTCACCGAAGCAGCGTCTGGCACAACTTGGGCAGGGGTCGGATTGACGACATCAGCACGTGCAGAACTTGGTTGACCAACTAGGACAAAGAAGCCACTAGCCACAACAACTGAAGCAACACCGACACTGAGACGGCGAATTGACCAACGAGTATATCTCTGATTTGGATTGAATTTCATAGGATTCTCCTTAGAGTTTTCTTTTTTTTGATGACTCTAGTATAATCTCCTAAAATTAAAAAGGATTAAGAAAAAGTTAAAATTTTTCTTAAATCCCTCTTATAAAATACTTATATTGACTCGTTAATTATTTGGATAGAGAGTACCCTTCCTCTCCTACTCACTCAGTTCAGCTAGGGTGTCCAGATGTTGGTTATTAATGACGGCCATGATGTAGGCATCTGCCTGCAAAAGGTCATTGGGTCCGAATTGGACATCCAGAGGAGCATTTTCGTAGGCACGAAAACCAAGTACGTTGAGGTTGTATCGCCCACGCAAATCCAACTGACTGAGGCTTTTACCTACCCATGATTGGGGGATTTTCATCTCGACAATCGATACATTCTTGTCCAGCTGAAAGACGTCTACGCTGTTATGAAAGAGGATGGTCTGCGCCAATGAGCGCCCCATTTCAAACTCTGGAGAGATGACTGCGTCCGCGCCAATTTTTTCTAGAACCTTTTTAGCTGTATGGCTTTTGACCTTGGCAATGACGGTCGGCACTCCGAGACTCTTGCAGTGCATGACCGCGAGAACACTGGACTCCAGATTTTCCCCCGTTGCGACAACTACGGTATCACAGGTGTCAATCCCCGCTGATAGAAGGAGTTCTTCATCCGTGATATCTCCAACTACTCCACGCGCCAGCACAGGTTCAAATTGATTGATACGCTCCTCGTGGTCATCGATAGCAATGATATTCATGTCATGCTTGGCTAGGGCAGCCAAAACACTGCTCCCAAAAATTCCCAAACCTAAAATTCCAATTGTCCGATCTGACATCGTTCTTCCTTTCTTATCCGATAGTGATATCTGCTTTCATATAGTGAATCGTATCTTTCTTGTCTGGCTGGTATTCCGCTACACTGACCAGTAGTGTCAAGGGACCAATACGGCCGATAAACATCAGCAACATAACGATGCTGAGGGCTATCTTGCCTAGCTCTGGTGTTAAATTTGCCGTCACCCCAACTGTCGCAAGGGCTGAAATGGTCTCAAACATGAGGTAGATGAAGCGCGGATTTCCCTCTGCTGTTATCCCTAGTAGGATCAAGCCCAGCAAGAATGTTAGCAAGAAGATAATAAAGACACTGAAAGATTTTTGCACGGTTCGGGGTTCAATGGTCCTCCGAGCTACATTGGCATGAGGCAAGCCCAATAGTTCGCTACGAGCAAAGACCAATAAGACAAAGAAGGTCGTAATCTTGAGCCCCCCTGCTGTCCCTCCAGGCGCCCCTCCTAGAAACATCTGTAGGATATAGATGAACAAGGTAGCTGGTCGAGCCTGGGTGTAATCAATGGAAGCAAAGCCTGCCGTTCTCATACTAACGGTCTGGAAAAAGCTGACCAGCAATTTCTCTGGAGCGCTGAGATTTCCAATCGTTCCAGGATTATTCCACTCGATGAACAAAGTCGATACGGTTCCAAAGAGCAGAATTCCCGCCGTTAAAAAGAGAACCAGCTTGGTATGGAAACGCAGGCGGCGTTTTTTCTTTTTCCCAAACTGGGTCGCTAGGTCAAACCAGACCATAAATCCTAGACCACCCGTGATAATCAAACCTGCAATCACTAGATTGATCAAGGGGTCCGTTTGAAAAGCTACCAAACTCGTACTTCCAAAATTATCAAATCCAGCATTACAGAAGGCTGAAACAGCCAAAAAGATAGAGGTTAACACCCCTCGGCCCCAGCCAAATTCAGGAATGAAGCGGAAACTTAGGAGAAAGGCACCAATTCCTTCCACCAGAAAAGTCGTCAGAAAGATTGAGCGGATGAAGTCCTTTAGAGACTGGGTTTCTCCATAACTGAAACTTTCTTGAATAGTCTCCCGACCACGAAGACTGAGCTTTTGCTTGCCTTGGATATAAAAGATTCCGATAAAGGTCATAAGACCCAAACCGCCAATCTGGATCAAGAGCATACAGATCAACTGGCCCCATATATTGTAAGTAGAGGCTACCGGCTGGGTAAAGAGCCCTGTCACACAGACCATGGACACGGTCGTAAAGAGATGGTCAAAGTAGGTCGCTTGTGACGTAGCTGCCTGCACAAAGGGAAGGCTTAAAAGGAGCGAGCCCAGGAAGATAACTAAGGCAAAACTTAAAAAGATGCGACGGGCTGGTGATAATCGAACCAGAGTCGTCTTGATTTTTTCCAAAAAAGATTTGAATAACATAGCTACATTGTACCATAAAAACAGTCAGAACACTCACATGTGGTGCACAATGGCAAGACAGAGTTCGAGCGCCTTATCAAAAGCTTCAGAGCCCCAGTCACGACTGTCGTAGTTGTCCAGATCGGCCAAGGAATCTGCAGTAAAGAGCAACTCTCCCCAGACAACTCCACGTAGCTGAGCTACTGCCGCAAGAGCAGAGCACTCCATCTCCACAACAGTACAGCCTTCTTCCTTACGATAGGCAACCTTTTCAGCTGTCTCTCGGTAAAAACCATCTGTCGTCCATGTCATGACCTCCTCGTAAGGAATGCCTCTTTGTTCCAAGACTTGCTCAATAGCAGAGACAGCCTCAATCTGCATCTCCATATAACGAGAAGGCGCCACATAGTGGTAGCTAGTCCCCTCATCTCGCAAAGCGCGAACAGGGACGAGAAAGGCATTTTCCTCTATATCGGCTAGGACGCCACAGGTTCCAGTGGAAATGATTTGCTCCACACCATAACCAATCAACCAATCCATAAACTGGGCCGCTGGAGCAGAACCCACGGGCGCCTGGGCCAGACAGATCTCCTCACCCTTGTAGTTGAGGATGTAGACTGGATAAGTCTTGGTAGCCGAAACGAACTCCCCAACACAGTCCGCTCCTACTTCCTGAGCGTAGCGGTCAATCTCCTCCTCCAAAAACGCATAGATGCACTTCTTTGGCAACTTTAAGTCTAAACCCTCGTGATTCGGCATAAGGACCGCTTGGGGATTGTCATCAAACTCTAAAATGGGAATCGCATGTTTCTGAATCATCGCCCACCTCCTCTAATTTTGTACTATTGTATCAAAAGCTGACGAAGTGTCAAGGAGTTGACTTTAGCAAGCCAGAAATCTCCTCTTCCATACACTTGAGAAATCGTTGCACCGCTGGAGAAGTCGGTTCCTGTTTTGGCAAAGTGATTGAGGACTTATGAAGAATACCAAATCTAACAACAAAAAAGACATGAATCTGAAATAAGTAGAACATGTCTTTTTTAGCTTGTTTGAAAGTCAAGTAAATAAATCTTAGTTCTTCTAGAACTCCCTTATTTCCACAAACCACCTAAAATCTGTTTTTCTAATAAGTCTAGGTCTTCTTCCTTTATTTCTCCATTATCGCTAACGATATAAAGCTGAGCGAAGTAAGCCAACAATGGGCCAACACAAATACGAACCATTTGAGGACTCGTTAACTCTGGATTTACACGTGGATCTGCTAGCAATTCCTTATGAAGCACTCGAAGTTTATCTTGAATAGCATTCCAGATAAAAATCTGTTCATTTTTTAGCTTTTTATTTGAAAAACTCTCCTGCAGAATGATTTTCATCAAAGCACGATTTTTTTTGAGATAGCTCATACGATCGTGGACGAGATAACGAACCCTCTCTTCTGTCGTTTCAAAAGCTAAGAGTTCCTCAAAAAAACTACCGAAAATGCTTGGGACTACAGGATGTAAAATAGCCGTCAGTAGATCATCCTTCGTCTTAAAATACTTAAACAAAGTTGCCTGGCTTAGTCCAGCACGCTCAGCTATGTGAAGAGTTGAGGTCCCATGGTAACTCCTAGTTGATATGAGATCCACTGCTGCCTGCATGATTTTTTTCTTTCCTTGAGGGTAATTCGCTTCTTCTAAGTAATCTTCAAACGATTCAAAAACAGTCTTATCCATCTAATCTTCACACCTTTTTAGCATTATTTATGTTGATTTCTAAACTTTACGATAACGACGCAATCCAACAATATTGAGAATTGTTAAAATGATCAAGAAAATCATTAAAACACCAAGATTTGGCAAAATATCACCAAGATTGTGTCCGTAAAGAATAATCTGGCTTATTGCATCACCAGAATAGGTTAATGGCAAAAATTTCCCCACAGTTGGAGCCCATTCTCCCATGGATGACAATGGAATAATTCCTGAGAAAAAAAGTTGGGGCATAATCACGAGAGGAATAAATTGCATCATTTGGAATTCTGATTTTGCTAGAGTAGACAAGAGAATTCCAAAAGCTAGTGCTACAAGAGCCAGTACCACATTAACTATTATAACATTTAAAATACTTCCTACAACTTCTACATCTAGTAGCCAAATTGCTGCTAAGACGACAACTGCCGTTTGAAAAATCGCAATAATACCGTAAGACAACATATAGCCATAGACGATTTCAGATCGTTTCACTGGTGTTGCTAACAAACGTTCTAGTGTTCCACTGGTGCGCTCTTTCAAAAGCGCCATACCTGAAATCAAAAAGACAAAGAAGAAAACTACAAAACCTATCAAAACCGGAATCATACTGGTAAAGAAGCTTGTATTTTCATCTCCATACTGATAAGACTCCTTGATTTCTGGTGTTTTTGCGTCCGAGTCCAATTGTGGAAGAGCTTGTTTGACACGAGATAGTAACTGATTGGTGCCTTCACTGGCGATACTTGTTCGTAACACTTGTCGTATCATAGATGTCTTGGAGGCATCTGTATTTGCGTAGTCGACCTGATACTCACCGTCTTTATAAGAAATCACAGCATCGACTTTTTCATTTGCTAGCGCTTCTTTGGCCTGATCTAAGTCTTGATAAGTCTCGATGTCCACATGATCAAGCTCATCCATTTTCGTTACCAAACCAGTTGGTAGATCTTGTGTCGCTAACTTGACATTCACGGTTGTACTAGCTGAAAACATGAGGTTCATCAACCACATGATAAAAACAGGTGCTATAAACATCAGGGCTAGAGTTCGTTTGTCACGAAGTAATTCTTTGATGACTTTTTTTGCAATCGCTATTGTTCTCATTTTACTCACCTTCTGCTTTTAAAAATACTTCTTCAATACTTGAAACTTGATAACTTTCTTTTAAGTGTTGCGGTGTATCAAAAGCAATGATTTTTCCGCCTAATAATAAGCCGACCTTATCCGTCAACTCTGCTTCATTCATAACATGGGTAGTAACTAATATCCCTACCCCATTGTCTCTAAGCGCGAATAATTCTTTCCAGATTTTCTTTCGAAGAGAAGGGTCGATTCCAACTGTCGGTTCGTCCAAAATCAAGAGTTGAGGATTTCCTAAAAGCGCGATAGCCAGTGACAAACGCCGTTTCATTCCTCCAGAATAACCAGATACCGCCTTGTTTAAGTAGTCTGTCAGATCTACTACTTGAGCTATATAAGCAATTTCCGCCTTCAGGTCTTTTTTAGAAAGCCCCTTTAGCTGACCAAAAAATTCCAGATTTTCTTGGCCTGACAAGGTCTCGTATAAAGCATCTGATTGGGCCATATAGCCAATATCTCCTAAAATATAGCGATTGGGCATAGTGTGATTTAACACTAAAGCTACGCCTCCATCAGCCTTTTCCATTCCTAACGTAGTCTTAATCATAGTTGATTTACCAGCACCAGACGGACCAATTAAGCCTATAATTTCTCCTGGCTGCAATTCAAAGCTGACATGATTCAGAACTATTTGATGGTCAAAAGATTTTACTAAATCTTGTAAATGTAGTAATGTTTTCATTTACTTCCTCCTTGGTGAGTGATTACTCACTTGCTAAATATAAACCTATTGTAGTGAGTAATCACTCACTTGTCAAGAAAAAAATCTAAATTCTTTAAAAAATAGAGCACCAGACATTATTATCTGATGCTTATAATGGATAGCTATTACTTTTAGAGCTGTTTCTAAATCTCTTCGCGATACTCCGAAATGGTCTTTCCCGTCCACTTTTTAAAGGCCTATTCTTCCTCTACTTTTCTCAGCCAATCCTACTACTGTCATCACAATAGCAACCTTGATAACCTTAGCTATGGAAATTCACTTTATCCGTTTTTATATGAAACAGACCAAGAAGTTCTCAACTCCGGATTGGTATTTATTCTAGAAAATCCTTCCTACATAAAACTCTCCCTTCTCTTTCGAGAAAGGAGATTCTTTTTTATCCTTGTCCGCCAGGGGCTGGACCGTCGCCTTGAGGGCCTCCATTTGGTCCACCGCCTCCAGGTATAGAATTGACGATTTCCGTTTGTTTTTCACCGTTGAGATAGATATCTCCACCTGTGTAGGTCGCTGTTCCATCAAAGTCAAAACCTGTTTGACCAGTCATTTTAATGGTCCCACCTGTGACCGTAATATTGCCGTTTGAGTCGATTGGGTCTGTGTCTCCTTGGCCGACTTCTACAGTCAGATTCCCGCCGTTCATAGTGAAGAAGATTTCATTCTGTTGGGCGTTTTTGTTAGCTGCGTTGACTCCATCATCTGTTGAGTAGATGCTAATATCCCCACCGTTGATAGTGATTGACTTACCTTCAAGTCCTTCTGTCGAATTCTTGACGGTGTAGGTACCACTATCGATGACGAGGTCTCCAGATGCGTGGATGCCATCATCTCCTGCTGTGACGGTGATGTTGTTGTTGGATAGGTACATGGTCCCAACTGAAGTATCCTCGTCATTGTCCACCTTGACCCCATCCTCTTTGGCATCGATGGTCATGGTCGTACCAGTGATGTTGAGTTCATCATTGACATTGAAGGCATCGCCAACTGCTGTGATGTTATAGGTTCCACCCGTGATGTGGAGGGTGTCGTTGGCCTTGATACCATTGTTCTTCTTGCCATCTACATTGAGAGTTCCTTTCCCGTTGATGGTCAAATCCACCTTAGAAAAGAGAGCTGCGTCTGCTTTTTCGTCACTGTTAGAGCTTGAGTCAGAGAGACTGTTGGTGGTTCCCTCTGCTAGAGTCAAGTAGACATGACCAGCTGATGTCGCAGATATCGCTGCATTGGTATTGGTCATGGTCGCGCCTTTTAGGACTAGATGAACATCTGCAGACTTATCTGCCTCGATCTTGATCTGCACTCCGTCAGACTGACCTGAAATCACATAGGTCCCAGATTTTGTGATGGTCACTGTTGATTCAGAGACTGTCACCCCATCTCCAGAGACGTTTGCAGATGAGCCAGATAGTTCAATCTTAGAAGCTGTGCTTTCATCATAAGAAGTATCATTGTCCTTCTCTGTAAAATAGGATGATTGGTTTGTCTTTGTTGCAGTTGTTGTTGCACTATTTGTCGTTGCATTGGTATTGGATGTAGTTGTTGACTGGGCACATGCTGCCATCAGCACCATTGCCGTTAAACTCGTTGCGAGTAGGACCCATTTTTTTGATTTCATACCTTTTTCCTCTCCTTCGTATGATATAGCTAGACAGTCTACAGAAGATTCCTGAAACAAAACTAAAACTTTTCTGAAAGTTTCCTTAAATTCAGTTTCAGTTAAGTTTCGCTTAATAAAACTTTTAGAAATGTCCTCTAGACTTGTTCCAAGCAAGTTTACCTTGTTTAATCTATAATTTATCTAAAGGAGAAATTGCTTATGAAACCCCTAGAAACAAGCTTTGAACGGATCGAAACCAAGTACCTGGTTTCTAAAACAGACCTACAGGATTTAATAGAAGATTTGAAAGACTACCTCGTCGAGGACGACTATCCGACTTCGACCATTTCCAATATCTACTTTGATACAGAAGATTTTCAGCTCATCCAAGACTCTCTGCAGGATCAGCATAAGAAGGAAAAAATCCGTATGCGGACCTATCTCGCACAGCCAAGCGCTGACAGCCCTGCCTTTCTAGAAATCAAGTCCAAAGACGAAGCTGGTGTCGGTCACAAGCACCGCGTCCTATCCCAGTCAGATACCATAACCCAACTCATCACCAAAGGTTGGGAAGGAGACCTAATCAAAGATAGCTTTCTGGTAGGAGAAGTTCAAAAGCTACGTCAACGCTACAGCGAGTCTCTCAAACCGCGTATCTATATTTCTTATGACCGTTTTTCACTAAAAGAAAAAAAGAAAATCCCAGGATTTCCCTACCAGAAAATTCGTGTCACTCTTGACCAAAACCTGATCTATCGTGATAAACAAGTCTGCCTATTTGCTGACAAAAAAGGCCTGCCCCTCTTAGAAGACGAACTGGTCATCATGGAAATCAAGGCGCCTGGTGACAAACCGCAATGGCTACAGGATATCCTTGATAAATATGGGCTGGTAGAGCAAAAATTCTCAAAATACTCCTGCGCCTACCATAAATCACAAGGACTAGCCTATGCCCCACAACCTATCGGAGAAAGTGTAGGTAACGCTTATGTCTAATCTTTTTAACTCTATTTTCAACGACGCAACCGCCACTGCAGACCCCCTCCAACTCCTACTCGCCCTTGTCGTCAGTCTTTTTCTAGGACTAGCACTCAGCTGGGCCTACAAGCAACGGACTCTTTACACACGGGAATTTGTCATCAGTTTGACCCTTTTACCTTGTTTGATGACGCTGGTCATCTTCCTCGTCAATGGCAGTCTCGGAACGTCGATTGCAGTAGCAGGGACCTTTAGTCTCATTCGTTTCCGTTCTGCCACGAGTGGCTCTCGAGAGCTAATCGCTATCTTTCTAGCCATGATCATCGGTCTGGCGGCAGGGACAGGATACCTTCTCTTAGCCGTTCTCTTCACGGGCTTTATCCTAGGTATTTGGCTCCTTTTGGAAAAACAACAAAGCAAGAGCAATCACCAACGTCGTAGACTCTTGACCATCACCCTTCCCAATAAAGAAGACCGCCTAGATACTATCCAGGTTGCGCTGGATCAATTTTGCACCGAGTCTGACCTCATCTCAGTAGATACCAGCAATGCTGGTGAATCCTTGCAAACCGTCTACGAAGTCGATCTCAATCCTCAAGTAGATGATTTCCAACTGACAAGCTACCTGACAAGCAAGATTTCTCAGTGCGATGTTTCCTTGACCAAGAAAGCCAAAAAGAAGAAAAATCTATAAGACTAAAGCTCATAAAAAGAACAGCCCAAGCTGTTCTTTTTAGTTTTCTTTTACTGGGATTTCCTTGATAACTCGCGCAGGATTACCAGCTAGGACAACATTGCCTCCGAAGGATTTGGTAATCACGGCCCCTGCTCCTACAACGACGTTATTTCCTAGTGTCACTCCAGGAAGGACAATGACGCCACCTCCAGCCCAGAAATTATCTCCGATGGTGATGGGCTTGCCATATTCGACCCCTGAATTGCGTTCATCCGGATCCAGTGGATGGAGTGGGGTTAAAAACTGACAGTTGGGGCCAAGCATGGCGTTGTTCCCGATGCGAATCGGACAAACATCCAGCATGGTCAAGTTCCAATTAGAATAAAAATTTTCCCCTAGATGGATATTGACTCCATAATCGACCACCAAGCGTGGATTGACGTAGAGATTTTGTCCAGTTGAGCCAAACCAAGTCTTGATAATATCTGCTCCCTTCAAGGGATCTTCTTCCTTGTTAAAGGCAGCCTGTTTTTGGCGAGAAGCTTGTGCCAAGACACGCAACTCTGGGTCCGACGGACGGTAAGGCTCCCCTGCTATCATTTTCTGGTATTCGCTAGCCATCTTATCACCTCACACTTACTTTGGACTCATCATATCAAAAAGCCTTTGAAAGGTCAAGAATAGCCTGCTTTCTAAACTCTCAAAACCAATCCCCTCCCAAGTTAAAACAACTTGCTTGACAAAAGCTTGACTTCATGGTTTAATATACCCCATAAGGGTATATTAGGAGGTACCTATGTTTCACTTATTTACAAAAATTGACAGTATTTCTACCAGCGAGTTAGAAGCTAAACTCAGAGAACCGATTCAGCTACTGGATGTTCGGACGCCTATGGAATTCCGTAGAGGTCATATCAAAAATGCCAAAAACGTTCCTTTAACGGAAATCGGTTCTTACACACCTGCGACAAAAGAAACACTTTATGTCATTTGTCATTCTGGTGTGCGAAGCAAACTAGCTGCGAAAAAGCTTAAGAAAAATGGCTACGATGTTATCAATGTACGAGGCGGTATGAGCGCTTGGACAGGCAAGGTCATCTAGAAGCATAAAATAATTGGCTGCGCAGCCTTGAACCTAATCGAAGGTCTGAGCGACAATATCCAAGGTGTCCGCTCGAAGACGATCTGACTAAGGGCAAATAATCCCTAGATGTGAGGACAAGTGGCGAATTTCAGGAGGCGACCCAAGGTCGATACCATTCATATCTCCCTAAACGAACTAGGGGAGAGCTTGGATGAAACGGACAAGAACCAAACCTACATCCTTAGCTGCCACAGTGTTTTGCGCAGCTATATCACAGAGCGTATCCTCTAGAGGCAGGATTTACCGTCCAAAATCCTGATGGCGCTTATTCACTATATAAAATGGCTAATCCAGAAGGAGTCGAATATGGAAACGAGTATCAGCATGGCTGACTTTTATGAAAAATACCTAAATGAAAATCTAAATCTTATCGATGTACGTGAAGCGCACGAATTCCAAGCAGGACATGCACCAGGGGCCAAAAATCTTCCGTTAAGTACTTTGGAGCAAGGTTACAAAGAACTCAAACCTGACCAGGAATACCATGTCATCTGTCAAGGTGGTGTACGCTCCGCATCTGCTTGTGAATTTCTAAGCGCCCAAGGCCTCACAGTTATCAATGTAGAAGGTGGTATGAATGCTTGGCCCGGTCAAGTAGAATAAGCAAAAAACCGATTAAGTTCCTTAATCGGTTTTTTTCATTTCTGCAACCCACTGATATAGGGCTCGTAGCCCGTCGCTTCTAAAAAAGAAACACATTGATGGTATCTAAAAAGAGGTTTTCTCATTGGTATTGGGGGAACTCATCCGTTTGTCTGACATGATTTCTTTATCGAAATAGACTTAAATACCTTTGTCTGCATTGTTTATCAATAGCAAATTAGTTTATTTCCGTTTAATCAGGTATCGGATGGCCTTTTCTAGGCGTTCCTTTTGAGCCTCGGGGTCGTCTAGTGGTTGGTTGATACAGCCTGTGAGATTTTCAGTAATGATCATCTCAATCACGCGCTCAACGCTAGATTTCACTGCTGTCAACTGCGTAACAATATCTGCGCAGTCACGATCTTCTTCAATCATCTTTTGAATCCCACGCAACTGGCCCTCTGAACGTTTCAGGCGTGTTATATACTTTGAGTTTGTCATTGATTTATCCTTGGTCACTTTTTCTTCATTATATCTCGAATAAGGGGCTTTGTCAAAATTCACTTCCTGTCTGTATTTGTGGGAGGCAACCTTTTCTCTGTATCGGAAAGAAAAGATAGGTGAGCATGAAAATGGAAAAGAAACTCTGTCCTCCTTGAAGCAAGATGGGAAGTCAAGTTTCCTATTAACCAACTGACTTTTATGCCTTATATCTTGGACAAAAAGGCTAGGATCACTATCCCATAGACTAGAACTAGAGCCAGCCCAAATCCGATACCAAACCACTTGTAAAACTTGTCCATTCCACTGTAATGTTCGACATAGGCCCTGGCCGGCTTGTCTGGATCATACCAGACCGTCAGCTCCGAATGAAGGGGGAAATGGGTCTGCATCAAGCATTTGAAGGAAACAAAGGAGTTACTGTAGCGAGTGATCGAAGGCGCTAGCATATCTTCTCTTGTATAGTCCTTTAAAAATTTAGTAGTCCCCCACGGAATTGTGACCGTTTTGAACATAAAATACTGCAAGGTTTTCTTATAAGCAATCCCATCCACCGTGTATTCGACGATAGGTGGATACCCCTCACGAAAACGGCTATAGCCGATAACCGTTCCAGGAACGGATGACTTGGCAAGGCGGACCAACTTCTGATCCCGAAGATAGAGATAGAGAAAGGTCCCACATACAAATACAAAAGATAGGAAGATGACGATTGTCCCAACTATCAAACCAATCACTTCTTTATTCATATGAACTCCTCCTGTTATTTTATACAGTAAAATCTCAAAACTAACTCATCCAGAAAGGACATTGATGTCCTCGAGTCTACTCTTCGGATTTTTCTTTTGACTGTTTTTCTCTCAAATCTTTCACCGATTTTGATATGATATCTCTCACCTGTTCGTCAGTAAGTCCTGGAATCTGGTAATAAGGATTATTGGACTCGCTTTTTGACGGCTTTGTTCCTGAACTTTCGGTTTTAGAACTTTGTTCAGTCGAAGACGAGGATTTCGACTCTGAGGAACTGGACGACTCAGACTCAGAAGGCTTGGACGTTTCAGGCGTTTTAGAATCAACCTTAAGCGGCTTGTTTACTTGGTCGTTCGGCTGTTGCACAGGTTTATAGAATAGCCCAAAAGACAACAGCAAGGCCATCAAAATCCCAATACCAGCCAAGGTTCTTTTATTGGCTTCAGCCGAGGGAACCTTTACTCCCTTCGTACTGAGTATTTTCCATTCTGGATGCTCTTTTTCTATAGCTTTTTTCTGTCTCCTAAGAGGACCAAGTAGAAAATGATTAAAAGGCACAATCGTTACCATAGCCACCGTTACAAGCGGGACATAATTGGAATGACTTGATACCAGTAGAACATCGAGTATAGCGAGAAGAATGAAGAGGAAACGCCCCACAAACTTACGAACTTGATGCTCTTTTTTGATCTGCAAATATCTCTCTTGTGACATTATCATCCTCTCTTTTCTATTTCTTCATTAAATATCACTTTCCCCTGTTCATATTTTCGCACAGCTAAGAACCAGCGGATAGGGTTGTTTTGGAATAAGAAAAGGTACAACAAGGCAGGAAAGAGACCTGCTAAAGGCGAGAAAAAGATTTGTATATCAAATGCCTCTTGCTTATTGAATGAGTCAATAGTGCCCGGAATTGCAGCAGCAAATATTACTATAGTAGTCATAAAAACTAGTAGCATGACAATCATAAAAGCCAACATTTTCGCAAACGTCGCTTTTTTCTCACTAAAATTTTCCCAGAACAAATTTGAATAAACTGCTTCTTTAAACTCTTTCTTTGTTGCTCCTTGGACTCGTTTCACTCCTTTATATAAGGCGACTTCCATCATCCATATAAATCCAAATAGGATAAAGGAAAGACAAAGAATAAAAATAGGAACCATCCCGCTATTATAACGAAGGCCTGAGAAAATTGGTATTGCAACAAATCCTCCGAGTAAACCTAACAAAGAGAATATAGCAATTAAAGGAGCAATCCCCCTATTCGATCTCCTAGCCCCTTCTGTATTTAACAAGGCACTCTTATCTGCTACAAGAGCCTCTTTTGTTCGCGTATTATAGTAAACGGCCTTATCACCGCTCTGTCCAATAAAAATTATTTTTCTCATATAAAATCACCACAGTTTCCACCAATCACTATAATCAGAAACTTCAATTTTATCATAGGTTGTTGATAAAACATCACCATCACCAACCACTGGTAATGGTAATAGCGTTTCTCTCGTGTTTCTAGTTCTTCTCTTCCCTAAATAATACTTTCCCCTGCTTGTATTTTCGTACGGCTAACAGCCAGCGTATAGGGTTGTTTTGGAACAAGAGCAGTACGACACTAATTGGGACGATCGTTGCTCCGATTGGCACCATGAACATCGACGGCTCAAACCATTCATGTTCATAGTAGGGAATGAAGGTCCCAGGTATGGCAAAGAACACAACAATTACAAAAACAAATAGAAGAACGAGGATAACAAATAGATACAAGATGATTTTATCGACTGTTGGTTCCTTATCTGGTGACTTCCTCCAAAAAGTACTACTTTCAACCGCATCTTTAAACTGTTCTTCACATGCTGGGACAAGCGACTTAGCCCCACTGTAGAACAGTTTTTCAAATCCATAAACACTTCCGATAAAAACGAAAAGGATAGCGGCTAGATGGATAGGTGCCATCCACTCACTCAATCTAAAGGGTGCTATCAAGGAACGAATCCAAATACCGATAATAGCAACTAGCAAGAAAGCAAAGAAGACAACCCAAGGCCACTTGGATTTCTTTGAACTGATAGCACCGTCGGTTTCTGACGAGGCGCTAGATTCTGTCGCTAAAGCCTCTCTCGTCTTTGTGTTATAGTAGACGGATTGCTGGCATCCTTGGCCTATATAAATGATTTTTCTCATCTTACATTTCTCCCTCTTTCCCTTGGCTATCGTCCTGTAATGTCTCCATCAGCTCTTTGAACAGTCGTTTGCGTGTTTTCATCTGAAATTCATAGACAATATAAACAAGGGAAAAAAGCCCTAACATATACATAATCAAGAACTGAAAATCGGAATAGCTAAAATAACGATAGATGGAAAACAGTATCATAAGGAAACAAAAAATCTCAACTAGGACGGTCCATCTAGATTTTCTCCTAAGTGTTTTGATATTGGCTTTTGTCAGCCGAACTTTTCTAAATCTATCTGTCTTCATGTTGCGTCGAGTAGATTTAGCAAGGAGAATGGTCCCGAAAATCAAAAACAGAGACATCAAGATAAAGAAGATTAGATTAAGAGGGGATGAGACATCTCCAAAGGTTTGGTTGAGCAACTTTGACAGCCGTTGCAAGGAATAGATTGCAATAGGGGCTGCAATGGCTGAATAATTAATGCCTTGTTTTGCACTGTAGAATACTTGATTCCCCAAATCATAATAGATAAAAGAGTCCTCCAGAGGGCCCATACTGATTAAATTTTTTACACTTGTATCCATCTTATTACCATTTCCTAAACTCAATACGGATGTTCAAACAGAGTCCTACTTTCTCTTAAAAGCATCGTGACAACGATTGCCAGCAGTCTAGCCGATTTTGGGCGTTTGCCTTCCTAGAGAAAGAAAAGTTTATTAGTATTATAGCATGAACCCCCAGAAAAGGGAAAATATCCCCGGCAGATACCATTGCTAAAGACAAGAAAGGCTTCGTCATTCCATAAAAAAGCGAACGAGTCCGCATTCTAAAAACAGAATGCGAGCTTATCCGCCTTTTTCTATGTCTCTAAAACAAATGACGTCTCTTCCTCATCGTGCCAAGCGAATACGGGTCACAATCCCATCTGGATCTACCAAATCCAACTCACTCGAATTTAACCACTTGATTGGTGCTTCTAGCTCTTGTGCTTGCTGAACGATGTCTAGGAGCTCTTCCTTGCTTTCGATCTCAAGGACGTAGTAGGCCAAGCCTGGCAAGCCTTGCTCACGCGGAGCTAGCCCTTTTCCAGCCCATTCGTTGACAGCCAGGTGGTGATGGTACTGACCAGCCGCTATCCAACTTGCACTAGGAATGCTAAATTTATCTTCTAGCCCTAACACCTTTTGATAAAACCGGCTCGCCGCGTGGCTATCCTTAACCGATAGATGGATATGCCCCATTCTCGTCCCTTCAGCTAGGATAAAGGGATCCACCTTTTCCCCTAACTCATAGATGTCTTGTGCCGCAAGGGTTTCGATCACACCGATAATGCGACCGTCTTCTCGAATATCCCATGAAGACACTGGCTTATCACGGTAGAGTTCAATGCCATTTCCTTCCAAATCCTCTAGATAAATAGCCTCGCTGTATCCATGATCTGCACCCCCGACCAGAGGAATCCGTAAGTCACTTAGGTGCTTCAAGACATCTGCCAAGGCCTTTCGTGTCGGCAACAAAATCGCTAGATGGTAGAGCCCATAATGCTCCCTTACTTCGCCAGCCTTTTCTGCCTGAATCAAGTGAACCAAGGCTTTTCGACCAAGTCCCAAAATCGCTTCTGTCTCTGTTTGGGATAAAATCTCCAAGCCAATAATCTGATGATAAAAAGCCGTTTGACTCGTCAAATCCTTGACATTTAAAACCGCCTCTGCTAGGTAAATGTGGCTTTGGTATGCATAAGTCATAGGGTGTCTCCTTTTATTTGTTGTAACTTTATCAATTACATCAATTATACACTATTGAGATAAAATGTCAACGAAGACAACTCAAAAGAGCTGGAAACCAGCTCTTCTTTTTATTTTACAACAAGCTCGTAACGAGTTTTGCTGGTAAAGGTTTGACCTGCTTTGAGAATGACTTGGTCTTTGAGGTCACTGTGAATGGCATCTGGTAAAGCTTGCGCTTCAAGGGCAATCCCATTGTGTTGCACCATTGGCTGGCCTCCGATGATGACACTCTCATCCACAAAGTTTGCTGTGTAGACCACAAAGCAAGGGGCCTCTGTCTTGAACAGCAGGAAACGACCTGAGTTTTGGTCATAAAGGAAACCAGCATTGTCATGACCTGCAGGAAGGGCAAATGGGTGATCTAAACCAGATACCAACTGGATTTGCTCATCTTCCTCTGCAAAGATGTCCTTCAGCAAAGCTCCATTGTAGATGTGTTTAACCACATCACGATTAGCATCTGGAGTCTTATCTGGAACACCGTCCGGAGCGATTGGGTAAATGCCCTCCGTATTTAGCTGGAAGACATGGCGGTCAATTGTCTGCGTAAAATCACCAGACAAGTTGAAGTAGCTGTGATTAGTTGGATTGACAAGCGTATCCTGATCAGTCGTTACCTTGTAGCTGATTTCGTAGGCACCAGTTTCTTCCAAGTGATAGCTGATCCAGATCTTGAGATTACCAGGGAATCCTCCTGTGCCATCTGTACGCTCTGTATAGAGGGTCAAGCCATGGTCGCTCACATCGACCAATTCAAACAAGCTCGCATCCCAACCTGTTGAACCACTGTGGTTACAGTTGCTAGCATTGTTGACTTCAAGATTATAGGTCTGACCATTGAGCTCAAATGTCGCACCTGCAATACGGCCCGCTACAGGACCTACACTTGCTCCATGCTTGGGACTATTGCCTACATAGCTATCAAAATCATCAAAACCCAAGATCACATTGGCAAAGTTTCCAGCCTTGTCAGGTGTGACATAGCGCAAGATGGTCGCACCATAAGTCATAACTTCAAGCTGGTAACCACCATCAGTCTCAAAGCGATAAGCCAAGACATCCTTGCCCTCATGATTTCCAAATACACGTTCTGTGTATGCTTTCATTCTGTTCTCCTTTTACTATTTCTCTCAAGCAAACAAACCATAGAAAGCGTACTGACAATCTATGGTTTATCTGATAATTTACAAATCCTCTTGTCAAGAATTCATAGACACTTCCTTATTTTTGATATTCATGAATGATCACACCTTGTACCACACGGTTTACTGTACCTGTAGGAGACGGTGTATCTGGTTTATTTTCTACCTTGAGTGAAGTCAATAGGGCAAAGAGTTGAGCATAAACGATGTAAGGGAAAACACGGTAAATATCGTTCAAGACACCGCCACAACCAAGGGCTACTTCTTTGACATTTTCAAGACCAAAAGCTTGATCACTCAAGAGCACAACACGACGAGCAATCTGATCACCAGCCACTTCACGAACCAAGTCCAAGTCGTACTTGCGAGTGTAGTCTGTCGTTGTACCAAATACCAAAACAACTGTATCTTCGTTGATCAATGATTTTGGACCGTGACGGAAGCCGACTGGGCTTTCATACATAGTCGCCACCTGACCAGCTGTTAATTCCAAAATCTTGAGCTGAGCTTCATGAGCAAGTCCAAAGAAAGGACCAGCACCAAGATAGATGACGCGGTTAAAGTCAAGGTCTACAAGCCCTTTAACATCTGCTACATTGTCTAGAACTTTGCGGGCAAGGCTAGACACAACTTCAAAACGTTCAGCTTTCACAGCAAATTCTGTAGGATCAAAAACCAAGAGAGCTGTTAGCATCATAGACGTAAAGCTAGAAGTCATGGCAAATCCAGCGTCATTGGAAGCAGCTGGTTGCAAGAGCAAAAGATTGCGCTCATCACCATGAGCTTGAAGAGCCAATTTCCCTTCTGCAGCACATGTAATGGTCACTTGATAGAGGTCGTCAACCAAGGCTTTAGCCAAATCAACCGTCGCCACACTTTCAGGTGAATTCCCACTACGAGCAAAGGATACAAGGACAGTCGCCACATCTTTTTTCAGATAAGTTTCTGGATTGGCAACAATATCAGTTGTCGCAATAGCATTGAAGTTCCATTTGCGTTCATCATAGACTTCCTTAAAGTATGGTACCAAGGTATCTCCCACATAAGCAGAAGTCCCAGCACCTGTCAAGATAACCTTAATATAGTCATGTTTATCAGCGATACCTTGCAGGAAGGCTGCAATTTCTTCCCGTTTTGCTTGATAGGCTTCAAAAGCTTCTTTCCATACATCGGGCTGTTGGTAGATCTCACGAGTCGTGATTTCTGCACCCAGTTCAAGTAATTCTTCTTTTGTGTAATTTAGCATAGAGTTCCTCTAATCTATTGTTGTTTCATTCTTATTGAAAATATGGGAATGGGAGTGACTCCCATTCCCATGTATATTCTATATAAGATGCTCTAAGTTACATCTTATACTCAATGAAAATCAAAGAGCAAACTAGGAAGCTAGCCGCAGGTTGCTCAAAGCACTGCTTTGAGGTTGCAGATAGAACTGACGAAGTCAGTAACATCTATACGGCAAGGCGACGCTGACGTAGTTTGAATGTGATTTTCGAAGAGTATTATTCATCTTCGTCATCATCGAAGCCCGCTAACAGATCATTGACTTTTACAATACTTTCTGCACCACGGCTCTTATAGTCCGCATCTGCACCCGTAAGGCTAGCATTGATAAATTCAATCACCATTGGCAGATTCATTCCTGCGTAGAGTTCCACGTTGCGACCTTCCATGATCAAGCGGCTCACCACGTTACATGGTGTACCACCGAGAAGATCTGCAAAGACTAGGAAATCATCCAATCCTTCGATAGTAGCTTCAAATTTAGCAGTAAATTCTTCTGGACCATCTTCTGGAAGAAGAGCCACTGTATGAATGTTGTCTTGTGGACCCATAATCATTTCCGTGCTACCTTTAAGTTCTTCACAGAAACGACCATGACTCACCAAAATTAACGATTTCACCATAAATTATGCGCCCATTCCAAGCAAGAATTTACCGATGAATGAAAGACCTACTGCAAGAACGATAATGATACCGATCGCTTTAGTAGAGTTCATACCTTTCTTACCAAGCAACCAGAAGATAAAGGCAGTAAAGATTGCTGGAAGCAAGCGTGGGAAGATTGAGTTCAAGATGTCTTGGAAATCAATCAATTTTTCACCGATTGGCAATTTGTAAGAAATCTCAAAGTTGATCATTGTTGCTACAAGAGCACCCATCATGAAGACACCAAGTACAGATGCAGCGTCAACCAAAGCTGTCAAAGTACTTTGCATGTTGTTGATAAGGTTAACCCCTTCTTTGTAGGCAAATTCCAATTGTTTCCAGCGGAAGATGTCATAAGCAACTGCAACTGCGATCCAAAGGAAGATACCGTAAGGTTGGCCAGCGATAGCCATAGTTGCTGCGATAGATCCCATGATAGCAGGTACAAGTGAACCAAAGATTGTGTCTCCAAGAGGAGCGAATGGTCCCATCAAACCTGTCTTGATACCGTTAACGGCATCTTTTGAACCTACACCATCTTTTTCTTCCATGGCAAGGTCAAAACCAGCGATAATTGTGTGGAAGAATGGAGAAGTATTGAAGAATTGAGTATGAACTTTCATCATTTCTTTCAATTCAGGAGTTCCATCCCCATACATTTTACGCAATTGAGGCAAGATCATGTAAAGGTAACCAGAAGCTTGCATACGCTCATAGTTCCAACCTAATTGGAAAGTAAACAAGCTACGTTTGTTGATTTGATTAAAATCTTCTTTTGTAAGTTTGTAATTAGAATTCGTCATCTTCGATTTCCCCACTTTCTGATGGTGTAGAAGGTGCTGCTACAGCTACTTTTTGGCTGTTCTTAAAGTGAACAACTGCAAGGAAGATACCTACGATAGAGATACCGATCATAGACAAACCTTTGAAGTTGTTAGCAAAGCCAATCTTTTCAGCAACATCAGCAGGAAGAGTACCAAGGATACCCGCAACAGCTCCACCAAGACCTGTTACATATGAGTAAAGAACAGTCAACATAGCTGTCAAACCGAATCCCATTGCAAGGTAGTGAAGGTTACGTTTAACTGGAAGGTAACGAAGCAAGATTGCAAATCCGAGACCTGGAAGCATACGTCCTGCAAGTGTCAAACCGTCTGCAACCCATTGGTATTCTTTAACTAGGTCTACTACTGATTGTACGAAAGCACCACCAAAAGCAAGAGCGAAGAATACTGGAAGGGCACGTGAAAGAGCCCAAGGCACTGCACCAAGTAGGTAGTTGCGTTCGATACCTTTGTAGTCAAAGCGTTCGATTGCAGCATCAATACGGTGTGCAAAGAAAGTAGTAGTCATACGTCCAAGAACGTCGAAGTATGTCAAAAGCGCTGCTACTGGTACAGCGATTGTTGTAATCGCAAGATCTGTATCAATACCTTGAGAGATAGAGAATGCTGTTGCAAGAACCGCACCAGAAGTTGCGTCGATACGAGAAGCACCACCGAAGGTACCAACCCCGAGAACGAACAACTGCAAGCTACCACCGATAAACAAACCAGTTGTCACATCTCCCATGATCAAACCGGTAATGAAACCAGCGAATACAGGGGAACCTGCAGATGAAACGATTGTCAACTCATCACAGATTTGATAAGCTGAGTACAAAGTGAGAAGTAAAATTTGCCACCATTGTATCATAACAATGACCTCCTAAAAATTTTTTCCTATTTTAATAAACTCAAAAAGTCTGATACGGGATCGTTTGGAACCATTTGAGCAGTGAGTTTCACACCTTTTTCTGCCAGTTTGTGGAAGTCTTCCACATCCTTATCTACCACGTTGATAGAACGTGTGATAGAGCGAGTTTCTGGTGTTTGAGACATATTGCCGACATTGAGTGTTTCAAGCGGAACGCCTGCTTCAACCAAACCAAGGAAACGGTCTGGTTTACGTGCAACGATAAAAAGACGTTGGCTATCGTATTTACCAGCAAGGATATTTGCTGCTGCTTTCTCAACTGGCAAGATACTGAGTTTCACACCTGGTGGTGTCGCAAGTTTCAAACCACTCTTTTCAATATCGTTGTTAACGACTTCATCGTCTACAACCATAATGCGTGAAACATTTAGTTTTCCAGCCCAAAGATTGGCTACTTGACCGTGGATCAAACGTCCATCGATACGGCATCCTACAATTGTCATAAGTTTTCCCCCTTTATGTGTTTTAGTGTAGGTTTACGAGTTAAATGAATCTCTTCTTTATATTCGCCCTCAGTTTCAAAGATGATGATGCGGTTAGCACCTTCCTTGAGATAGCTATGAGGGATATAAAGTGAGAGGGTCGGGCCGACGTTCCAGAAACGCCCTAGGTGACGCCCGTTGACAAAGGCAACTCCCTTACCAAACTCAGACAAGTCTAAGTAGGTATCCTTCGGCTCTTCGACCGTAAAGTCGAAAGCGTAAAAGGCTGGTTGTCCTTCTGTCCATCCTTTTGAAAAATCAATCTTCTCAGGATTATCCAGTGGCAGTGGATATTGTTTCCAATTCAGTAAGAAATGTAGATCCTTGCAGACACCTGTTCGAATTCCTTTACGTTGCGTATCTGCCAAGAACTTATGACCGTAGTTGACACGCCCCATATTTTCGATCAAGATGTCAATCTCTGAAAAGCCTTCTCGGTTGCCCTGACAGTAGATGTCTTCACCAATCTCTGTCTGGTATTGAGTAGCAATCCATTGACCATCTACATAGAGTTGAGCTCGGTCACGTCCATCGATGATACGGAGACGTTCCTCTTCTGCATCCCAACTTGCCTCAGTGCGGTAGAGAAGGTAGCCATAACTTTGACCAAGTTCTTCCATCGCTTTTGGATAGAGGCTTTCAGTAGGACTAGAGAGATTATCCAGGGTTTCAAACAAGGAAACTTTTTCGACCAATGGAATGGACCCTATCTCCATGCTTTCCTTATAGAGTGGTTCCAACTGTGGATACTCTGGGAAGTGGGTTGCCATCATCTTCTTGACTGCTAAGTATTTAGCAGTTGGATTTCCTTCTTCATCGAGAAGGGCATCATAGTCGTATGATGTGACTTGTGGCAAATCCAGAGTTCCTCGAGCCGAGCAACCATTCATGAAACCAAAGTTTGTTCCACCATGGAACATGTAAAGGTTGATAGAGCCTTGCTCCAATACCTCTCGAACAGCTTCTGCCAATTCTTTAGGGTCCCGTGTGATGATGGGTTCTTTCCAACGGTTGAACCAACCATCCCAGAATTCCATACACATGAGGGGCCATTTCTTGCCATGCTCATCAAAGAATTCCTGCATCTGTGAAAAGTTGTACGGAGCTTTAGAACCGAAGTTTCCTGTCACAAAGAGGTCGTCTTCGATCAAGGTTCCGGCTTTCAGAGTAGCCCTCCATGGGCCATCTGAAGTAAAGAGTGGGCAATCAATCCCTCGGTCTTCCATCAATTTTCGAATTGCTCGTAGATAAGACTTATCTTCTCCATAAGAGCCATATTCATTTTCGACTTGCATCATAAGAATGTTTCCGCCGTTATCCAACAAGCGAGGCACAAGCCTTGGCAATAATTGGTCATAATAGCGAGCAACAGCCTCGATGTATGCCGGGTCGGACGAGCGAATTCGCATGTCCTTGGTCAAGAGCCAAGCCGGCAAGCCACCAAATTCCCATTCTGCACAGATAAATGGAGACGGGCGTACAATGGCATAGAGACCCAAATCTTGTGCAATTTGAAGAAATCTCTCCAAATTTCTGGCACCTTCAAAATCAAACTCCCCTTCAACAGGTTCGTGTAAATTCCAAGCCACATAGGTCTCGACTGTATTAAAGCCAAGCGCCTTTAAGTTATAGAGAGAATGATACCAATCCTCTGCTGGAATCCTAAAATAATGAATGGCGCCGGACAAAATCTTGAACGGTTTTCCGTCTAAATAGAAATCGTCCTCAATTTTAAATCTGGTCATGTTATTACCTCTGACGAATTAAGTTTGCGCTTTCATTTATTATAATATTAACTATAATCAAATCTTTTGCATTTGTCAATAGGTTTTAGAAAATTATTTAAAATTTTTCTATTTTTTTACTTACCGTTTACCGAAATTATCTAAAAATAGCATGAAAACGATCTTTTTATGTATGATAATTCACAAGAACATCAAATGAATTTTTTTACATGTAAAATAACATTTTTAGTCTATTATTTTAATTTTTTGACCTTAATACTACTCTTTTCTTTATATTTGTCGTAAAATCAAAATTGGAGAAAGAGAATCGAGGTGAAATTTATGGCTATTCCTAAATACCAATATATTAAAGATGAATTAAAAAACAAAATCATCTCTGGTCAATTTGCAAGTGGAGATAAATTTTATACAGAAGCCGAATTGATCGCGATGTACGATGTGAGTTCAATCACAGTTGTTCGTGCCTTAAATGACCTTGCTAAAGACGGCTACATTGTCCGCCAACAAGGTAAAGGTACTTTCGTCTCACGTGCCCGCAAGCACAAACTCGTTGAGTTTTCAGATGTCGAAATCTTTGAAACAAAAGACGATAAAGTTACTGTCCTTTCTATCGAGCGCGGAAACAAACTTGAATATTTAGATAAACTTGGACTACGTGGAGATCAATTCTACTATAAGATTGAACGTATTCGTCAGACAAACGATGTGACATACATCTACCACACATCTTATATTCCTGAGCAATACATCAATGCCAACTATCCAAATCTTGATTATTATAGCTCTATCTATACACGTTTCAAATTGGATTACCGCATTCACATGAGTGATGAACATTTTGAGGAAATCAACGAAATCGCATTCCCAACACCAGAGCATGCTGCTTCTGTACTCGGAATCGATACACAATTCCCAACTGTCTTCCAAACGAAGACTACAAAACTTGAGGCCACTGGCCAAGTCCTTGCCTATAGTGAAACTTATAAGCGAGCAGACTACTACAAAATCAAATTCATCTCATGTAACCGAGGTCATTAAGAAAAAGCCTGAGCCTAGCTTAGGCTTTTTCTATATTCATTATAGCACGAGAAAAAAGTTGTGAAAACGCTATAAAGGACTCTTATTTAATTAGTAGCATTTTTACTAAAAACAAGGTAAATTTTCGTTTGGTTTTTCTTCTGTTTTATCCCCTTATTAGCAAATTTCTCCTAAATCTTATGATTTCCTCTATTTATTATAGTTCTTATATAAACTCACTTGACATTTTACTCCTTAGATAATAAAATAAAATTGGTTTTATGTAAACGCTATCATATATGATAATAACAAGGAGGTTTTGTCATGAAACTAGAAAAGAAACAGCGCTTCTCCATCCGTAAATACGCGGTTGGGGCAGCTTCTGTACTTATAGGATTTGCTTTTAGCGCACAAGTCGTATCTGCCGACGGGATTACTCCAGCTCCAACATCTGAAGAAACTGTCCAAACGATTCAGGAGAGTCCACAAGCAACCGAAGAAGCTGTAGACTCCAAGGTTCCAGAAAAACTGGAAGAAAAGGCTGACAAACCTGTAAAAGAGGAGGTCAAAGAAGACAAGGAGGCTCCTCGAACAGTTGCTCCAAAAACGGAAGAAACAACTGCACCAGCTGTAACAGAAAATGCTAGTCCTACCCCGACTACTGAGAAAGAAAGTCCTGCTCCAACTGAAGTTCCTGCAGAAAACTCTCCTTCAGAAAAGAAAAATGAAGCAGCCACACCTGCAGCAACTACTCCTAACACTGAACGAGCACCTCAGGTAAATGAAAAACTGGCTAAAAGAAAAATGATCTCAATTGATGCTGGACGCAAGTACTTCTCTCCAGACCAACTAAAAGAAATCATCGACAAAGCCAAACACTACGGCTACACGGATCTTCATTTACTAGTTGGAAACGATGGCATGCGTTTCATGTTGGACGACATGACCATCACAGCCAATGGCAAAACCTATGCAAGTGACGATGTCAAACGTGCACTCGAAAACGGAACTGATGCCTACTACAAGGATCCAAACGGCAACCATTTGACAGAAAGTCAGATGACGGACTTGATCAACTACGCTAAAAACAAAGGTATTGGTCTCATCCCAACTGTAAATAGCCCTGGTCACATGGATGCGATTTTGCATGCTATGAAAGAACTAGGCATTCAAAAACCGAACTTCAACTACTTGGGAAAAGAATCTGCTCGTACTGTTGACCTTGATAACAAAGAAGCGGTTGAATTCACAAAAGCTTTAATCGACAAATATGCAGCTTACTTCGCTGGCAAATCTGACATCTTCAACATCGGGCTAGACGAGTATGCTAACGATGCGACAAACGCTAAAGGTTGGACTGTCCTTCAAACACAAGGAAAATATAGTAAATTCATCACTTACGCTAATGACCTTGCTCGCATCGTCAAATCTCACGGCCTTAAGCCAATGGCTTTCAACGATGGCATTTACTACAATAGTGATACTGGTTCTGGTACTTTTGACAAAGACATTATCGTTTCTATGTGGACTGGTGGATGGGGCGGATACGACGTCGCTTCTTCTAAACTTTTAGTTGAAAAAGGTCACCAAATCCTTAATACCAACGATGCTTGGTACTATGTTCTCGGACGAAATGCCGACGGCCAAGGCTGGTACAACCTCGACCAAGGACTCAATGGTATCAAGAACACTCCAATCACTTCTGTACCAAAATCTGATGGGGCCACTATCCCGTTCATCGGGGGTATGGTAGCTGCTTGGGCGGATACCCCATCTGCACGCTATTCACCATCACGCCTCTTCAAACTCATGCGTAGCTTCGCAAATGCCAATGCTGAATACTTCGCAGCTGACTATGAGTCTGCTGAGCAAGCTCTGAAAGAAGTACCAACAGACCTTAACCGCTATACTGCAGAAAGTGTCGCAGCTGTAAAAGAAGCTGAAAAAGCCATTCGCTCACTTGATAGCAACCTCAGCCGTGCCCAACAAGACACCATTGATCAAGCAATCGCAAAACTCCAAGAAGCTGTAAGCAATTTGATCTTCACACCAGAAGCTCAAAAAGAAGAAGACGCGAAACGCGAAGTTGAAAAACTTGCCAAGAACAAGGTAATCTCCATCGATGCCGGACGTAAGTACTTCACACTTGACCAACTCAAACGCATCGTAGACAAGGCGAGCGAGCTCGGCTACTCTGATGTGCATCTTCTCCTAGGAAATGATGGACTTCGCTTCCTCCTTGATGACATGACCATCACAGCTAACGGAAAAACTTATGCAAGTGATGATGTCAAAAAAGCCATCATCGAAGGAACAAAAGCTTACTACGATGATCCAAACGGAACCACTCTTAGTCAAGCTGAAATCACTGAATTGATCGAATACGCAAAATCAAAAGGTCTCGGACTCATCCCAGCGATCAACAGCCCTGGTCACATGGATGCCATGCTCGTCGCTATGGAAAAACTTGGAATCAAGAATCCTCAAGCCAACTTTGACAAGGTCTCCAAAACAACCATGGACCTTGAAAACGAAGAGGCCATGAACTTTGTCAAAGCCCTCATCGGCAAGTACATGGACTTCTTTGCAGGCAAGACTAAGATCTTTAACTACGGTACAGACGAATATGCCAATGATGCCACCAACGCCCAAGGCTGGTACTACCTCAAATGGTATGGACTCTATGGCAAGTTTGCTGAGTACTCTAACACCCTTGCTGCCATGGCCAAAGAAAGAGGCCTTCAACCAATGGCCTTCAACGATGGTTTCTACTACGAAGACAAGGATGATGTTGAGTTTGACAAGGATGTCATCATCTCTTACTGGTCTAAGGGATGGTGGGGCTATAACCTTGCATCTCCTCAGTACCTGGCAAGCAAAGGCTATAAACTCCTCAACACCAACGGAGACTGGTACTACGTGCTAGGTAATCACAAACCAGACGAAGCCTACCCACTATCAAAAGCACTTGAAAACTCTGGCAAAGTACCATTTAACCAGCTTGCATCTACCAAGTATCCAGAAGTAGACCTTCCAACCGTCGGAAGCATGCTTGCTATCTGGGCAGACAAACCAAGTGCTGAGTACAAGGAAGAAGAAATCTTTGAACTCATGACTGCCTTTGCAGACCATAACAAAGACTACTTCCGCGCTAACTACAATGCACTCCGTGAGGAACTTGCTCAAATCCCTGCAAACTTGGAAGGATACAGCAAAGAAAGTCTCGATGCTCTAAATGCAGCTAAAGAGGCTCTCAACTACAACCTCAACCGCAGCAAACAAGCTGAGTTAGACGCTCTCGTAGCCAAACTCAAAGCAGCCCGCCTAGGCCTCAAACCAGCGGCAACTCACTCAGGAAGCCTCGATGAAAACGAACTAGCTGCCAATGTTGAAACCAAACCGGAACTCATCACAAGAGCAGAAAAGATTCCATTTGAAGTTATCAAGAAGGAAAATCCGAATCTCCCAGCTGGTCAGGAAAAGATCATCACACCAGGTGTAGAGGGCGAACGCACTCACTACATCTCTGTCCTTTCTGAAAATGGTAAACAAACAGAAACCGTTCTAGATAGCCAAGTAACCAAAGAACCTGTGACCCAAGTGGTTGAAATCGGTGCCCCTATCACGCACAAAGGGGATGAACACGGTCTTGCTCCAGCCGCAGAGGCAAAACCAAGACTGGACATCCAAGAGGAAGAGATTCCGTTCACTACCGTAACACGTGAAAATCCGCAATTACCACTAGGACAAACGCAAATCGTCGTTGCTGGAGCAAATGGTCGTCGTACGATTTTCTACTCTGTCAGCACTACTGCTGACGGCAAGGAAGAAAGAACACTTGTCAATAGTGCGGTATCGCAGGAAGCGGTCGCTCAGGTTGTCGAAGTCGGAACTGCCGTTGAGAAAGCTGAGCAAGCTGAAGCAACTACTAGCAAAGCAGATGAAAAACAACTCCCTGCAACAGGAAGTCAAGACTCTGCAGGCTTGGTCGTAGCAGGACTCATGACCACACTAGCAGCTTACGGGCTTACTAAGAAAAAAGAAGATTAACACCCTTCGATAAGCATATAAAAAAGCGAGATTGAATCTCGCTTTTTTTATTATTATGATTAGTCACCCAAACCGATACGTTCAAAGATATCATCCACTCGTTTAGTGTAGTATGCAGGGTTGAAGATCTCGTCGATTTCCTCTTGAGTCAGGCGTGAAGTCACCTCTGGATCTGCTTCGAGAAGCGGTTTAAAGTCTACTTGGTTGTCCCAAGAGTAAGCCGTTTTCGGTTGAACAAGGTCGTAAGCTTGCTCACGGGTCATGCCTTTTTCAATCAAGGTCAACATAGCACGTTGGCTAAAGATCAGACCAAAGGTTGAGTTCATGTTGCGTATCATGTTTTCTGGGAAGACCGTCAAGTTCTTGACGATATTTCCAAAACGGTTGAGCATGTAGTCGATCAAAATAGTCGTATCTGGTGTGATGATGCGCTCAGCTGACGAGTGAGAGATATCACGTTCGTGCCAGAGGGCTACGTTCTCATAGGCTGTTACCATGTGACCACGGATAACACGCGCAAGACCTGTCATGTTTTCAGAACCAATCGGGTTGCGTTTGTGAGGCATAGCAGATGAACCTTTTTGACCTTTGGCAAAGAACTCTTCCACCTCACGTTGTTCTGATTTTTGCAGACCACGGATTTCCGTTGCCATACGCTCGATAGAAGTCGCGATGCTGGCAAGAACTGCAAAGTACTCAGCGTGAAGGTCACGAGGAAGCACTTGTGTAGAGATTTCTTGGGCACGGATACCCAACTTGTCGCAGACGTATTGCTCTACAAATGGTGGGATGTTAGCAAAGTTCCCAACCGCACCAGAAATCTTACCAGCTTCCACACCAGCAGCCGCATGCTCGAAACGCTCGATATTGCGCTTCATTTCGCTGTACCAAGTCGCCAATTTAAGACCAAAAGTTGTCGGCTCAGCGTGCACACCGTGGGTACGACCCATCATGATTGTGAACTTGTGTTCTTTCGCTTTATCAGCGATGATGTTGGTGAAGTTTTCAAGGTCACGACGGATGATGTCGTTGGCTTGTTTGTAGAGGTAACCGTAGGCCGTATCCACCACGTCAGTAGAAGTCAAACCATAGTGGACCCACTTGCGCTCTTCACCAAGAGTCTCAGAAACCGCGCGCGTGAAAGCAACCACATCGTGGCGAGTCTCCTGCTCAATCTCCAAAATACGGTCGATGTCAAAGTCCGCCTTCTCGCGAATCAAAGCCACATCTTCCTTAGGGATTTCCCCCAACTCAGCCCATGCCTCATCAGCCAAGATTTCCACCTCAAGCCAAGCACGGTATTTATTTTCTTCACTCCAAATGTTCGCCATCTCAGGGCGAGAGTAACGGTTGATCATTGTTGTTTCTCCTTAATCTCTTGGTGTATATAAGTCTTTATAGAACTTATCGTTAAATGATTCAAATTTTTTAGTTTTGCTATTTAGCTTTCCTCTAAAATAAATAATTTTAAAGCCAGTCTCAATTACTTCCACAATATTTCTTGTTCCAGCACGTTCCTTAAGTTTGTTGAGGTTTGTGTATACTTTAGGATACTGTGAATTAATAAATTCAATTTGAAGTATCTCTTCATTAAAGTTTGCAACAGATACTTCTGCCATACCAAAAAATATCCTATTTTTATCTTTTACTAAATTAGAATTTGTTACATCAACAAAATAATCATTCAGTGATATTAACTTCCCATCAACTCTTATTTGAGGTTTATCGTGATCAATATCTTGATCATTAAACAATTCGACAAAAGTTGCAAGTGATGAAAGTTGTCTATCTTGTGACTGACTTGAATTTCTCTTTTCCCCAAAAATTGCATTAATCGTCTTATCAACAGTAGAGCCTTCGTTTTTCATACTGTTGTTCGTTTTAGCTTTACTTACTGATTTTTTTACAGATATTACCCCACTTTGCAATATGGTCTGTCTGCCTTTAGAAACTTCTTTCTTAACTTGCTCCTGTATTTCTTGTGGTGTGATACATGTACATCCCTCAACATGAGGTTCATCATTATGAGATGGGCGAAAAAAGAATCTCTTGCCACCCTGTTTCTCCCAGTTTGTACACGTTAACGGAATGTTACAATCTTTATCTAAGCATCTAAATGCCTTATCAGATTTCAAACTTTTTGTAAGTGAATACTCACTTGCTTTTTTCGCATCTAATTCACGATTAAATTCTAGACTATATGCACTCTCAACCATTCTTCGCCCCCTTCTTATATTTCCTTTACCAAAATAATAAGTCCTGAATTAAATTATTCAATAAAATGTTGGTGTAACTCCATCTGTAATTAATTCATTTTACGAAATGTATAGATTATTTCTAGTATATAAAAAATTAGAGAAAAGTTGACAATACACAACTTAGCAAAGTCTATAATAGAATATTTTTCAATTCTAACTCTACCACCGTATTTATCCTCAAAAATAATTTCTTGATTATCAACATCCACATGATAGCTATAATGTTGTATTGCATTTCTAATTTTATTATTAAGGCTACTCACTGGTTTGCTAAACCGTTCCGAAAGGTTCAAATAAGATTGTTCTGAATTGTTTTGATTAATTTTCTGAAACTTATTGGTGATTTTTTCAAGATCATTTGAATATGTTTTCCCATTGTAACATTCGTTGTAGCTATTTCTCTCAAAAATATTATTAAGTGCTATAACGAGATTAATATTGTCAAGAATCCACTCATAACTTGAGGCATAAAAATCATTTAATTCTTTATAGTTTGCCACAGAAATTCCATCTTCGTCCTGATTTAAACCTTCATAATTTCCAACATTCATCAAGGTAACCACAGGAATCAAGATATGATAAATTTTAGCGAAAGCTGTGATTTTATCAAAAGCGATTTTCTCAATCATATCAAAATTACTTGCAATATGATTGCTATATTTAAGTAACTCGTCTCTGTGTTGCTCTGAACTATAAATACGATTGCTTAATTCTGTATATTCCGATAGAGAGTTTTCTCCAAGAATAAATTTTATACCAGAGGTAGTCAAAAATAACTGATGTAAGGCCATGGTGGCATCCGAAATGTTCTTCACTTCCGTTATTGGTGTTAATCCTTTATAATCACTTAATAACACGTTTAATTCCGGATATAAATATTTATCTTGTCGATTCCAATATAGATTATATAAACGTCTAAAATTATCTAGCTTTCCGTCCCTGATAAAATCTGCAAATTTTCTCGTATTATAAAATTTTTGAATATCAGTTAAATCATCTTTTTTACCCATTCTAGCCATTTGAGCCATAAATGGAGATAGTCCATCAAATGGACTTTTTCTTAAATGCAATTTTCGAGTTGGAAATTCTGCAGAAATTTCTAAACACCATATAGGAAAATCCGTTAATTTATCATAGTTAGGAACATCTTTATCAAGAATTTGTGCATTTGTTAAAGATATACCGAACGGTTCAAATTCAACTCTACCAGTAATTTCCGTTTTACACTCTGGACACTTTAAAGCAAAATCAACAGGGAAATTCCCCATCTGAATTCTTAAGTTAACACAATTCTTACAAGTAGAACACAAAATGAATTCATTGTTAGTCATGTTTATAATTCTTTCCTAAAAATCAATCCCTTTCCCAAACTCAACCACACTATCCGACACATCACTAAACAAAGTCACATGTCCCATTTTGCGGTTGTGCTTTGCTTCTATTTTACCATACATGTGGAGATGGGCGCTTGGATTTTCTGTGACATATTTTTCAGCAGCCTCGACGTGCTGGCCGAGAATATTGAGCATAACAGCAGGCGCATGGAGTTTGATAGCTGGCAATGGTGCTCCGAGAACGCCGAGAATATGGGTATCAAACTGAGAAAAGTCGCAGGCTTCGATTGAGTAGTGCCCTGAGTTGTGTGGGCGTGGCGCAATTTCATTGACAATGATGTCATCAGCGGTCGCAAACATTTCCACGCAGAGCGTTCCAGACAGATTAAGCTGTTCTGCGATTCGCACTGCCATGGCTTTGGCTTTTTCAGCCAGACTAGCCGAAATGCGGGCTGGCACGATGGTCTTGGACAGGATATTGTTGCGATGGATATTTTCCTGAACCGGAAAAACTGTCACGTCCTTGCCATTACCAGACACGATGACAGAAATCTCAAGGTCAAAGTTAACGAATTCTTCTAAGACGCAGTCTGCTGAGTCGGCTAGTGCACGAGCTTCTTCCAAGTCTGCTTCCGAGCGAATGACTTTTTGTCCATGCCCATCGTAACCACCAGTCGCAGTCTTGAGGACATAATTTTTCGATAGGTCGATATCAGCCAAGTCTTGGCTTGAAGTCACAACCTTGTAGGGTGCCACAGTGACTTGAGCCTTATTTGAAAGAAAGTCCTTTTCAAAAATGCGATTTTGAGAGATGCGGAGTAGGTCTGTCCCTTGAGGGAGCTGACCATCCTTGATGACAGCATCCAAACCGTCAGCATCTACATTTTCAAACTCATAGGTGAGGACATCGCAACGCTCAGCCAACTGACGCAGGGCGTCCACATCGTTATAAGGAGCCACGATGATCTCCGCCACGCGAGAGGCCGGGCAATCCGCCACAGGATCCAGCGCGATAACCTTGTGCCCCATGTAGATAGCAGAAATGGCCATCATCTGACCCAGCTGACCACCACCGATAATTCCGATTGTTTTAGATGAGCTCATTTGTAGACTCCTCTGCGATTTTCCCTTGTTCTTCTGCAAAATCTGCCAATGCTGTCGCGATAGCCTGATCTTCTATTGAGAGGAGACGGAGGGCAAAGAGGGCCGCATTGGTCGCTCCTGCTTCACCGATAGCCATAGTCGCAACAGGCACGCCACCCGGCATCTGTACGATAGAGTAGAGCGAGTCCACGCCACTAAGGGCACGTGATTTAACTGGTACACCAATGACAGGAAGTGTTGTTTTAGCTGCGACCATTCCTGGCAAATGGGCTGCGCCACCTGCACCTGCGATAATGACCTTGATGCCACGGCTACGAGCTTCTTCGGCATGTCTGAACATGAGGTCTGGTGTGCGGTGGGCAGAAACAACTTTCTTTTCGTAGGCTACACCGAAGCGGTCGAGGACTTCGGCGGTTTTTTGCATGGTTGCCCAGTCGGATTTTGAGCCCATGATAATGGAAATTACTGGTTTAGTCATAATATTCCTTTTCTTTCCTTTCTTTTTTCAATCACCTTAAGTTGTGAGGGACGGCAGCAGCCACCAAAGGTGTCTCATGCCTAAATCGGAAGCCCAAGGTCTTCCGATTTCCCTGAACGATTGGATTATAATCCAATCGTTCTTTCACAACGGCGGTGATTGCTCTATATCAGCTCGCTAATGCTCGCAAATCATACGACCATTAACGTATTTTGTGAATTTTTATTTTTCTTTTTAATAATCGTCTAATGTAGTGCGGACGTAAGCGAACGCTTGTGGCGTTCCATTACTAAAACTGGAGCCTAGGTCTCCAGTTTTCCGCTCCTAGTAGCAAAGCTACTAGGAGTTCCACCACTGCGACCATTATCTTACTTTGGCTCGCTTTCGCTCGCCATGACAAATGAGTATCTGTTAATCTTTTATGGCCTTGCTTCCGATATCTGTTCGATAAAAGAGGCCTTCTGTTTTTTGTTGGGAGAGCTGGCTGTAGATGGTGTTTTGGCCGTCTTTGACGGTGTCTGCTGTGGTGACGAGCATATAGACACGTCCACCGTTTGATAGCAGTGCTCTGCTATTTTCCGCAAACTTAGCCCCTGCATAGTAGGTGATGATATCACCCTCTGTCTTAGCTGGCAATTCAACACCTTTTTCATAGTCAAGCGGGTAACCGTTTGATGCGACAACCACACCCAGCGTCACACCCTTGTCCGTCCAAGTGATGTCTGGCTCCTTGCCATTGAGAATATCCGTGATATTTTGTGCAAAGTCAGATGTCAGACGGGGCAAGATAATTTGCGTTTCAGGATCTCCGAAGCGAGCGTTAAACTCGATAACCTTAGGTCCATCAGCTGTCAAGATAAGCCCTGCGTAAAGAACTCCCAGATAAGGACGCCCTTCTTGAATCATGCCCTCAAGGACTGGCTTGACAATAGTCTCAACCGCTGTGGCAACCACACTTTCTGGCAAGTGAGGAACTGGCGCATAAGCTCCCATACCTCCCGTGTTAGGGCCCTTGTCGCCATCATAGGCACGTTTGTGGTCCTGAGCTGTTGGCATGATGTAGAACTTGTCGCCATTTACAAAGGCAAAGAGTGAAAATTCCTCACCTTCAAGGAATTCCTCAATAACCACACGCGCACCTGAGTCCCCGAATTTATTGTCCAAAAGCATCTCGTGAACGGCTTCGACTGCTTGCTCGACTGTCTCAGCAACGACAACACCTTTCCCGAGCGCCAAGCCATCCGCCTTGACAACGATTGGAGCGCCTTTTTCTTCGATGTAGGCCTTGGCTTCCTCAAAGTCTGAGAATGTGCCATAGGCTGCTGTCGGAACGCCGTATTTGACCATGATTTCCTTAGCAAAATCTTTGGACCACTCCAGCTCCGCCGCCAATCTTGTCGGACCAAAAGCCTTGAGACCAGCTGCATTGAACTCATCCACAATCCCAGCTGCAAGGGCGTCATCTGGCCCGATAAAGGTCCAAGCAATATCGTTGGCTTTTGCAAACTCAATCAATTTAGAATGTTCGGAAATAGAGATGTCCACCAATTCCAGACCATCCAGAGTCATACCGTCATTCCCAGGAGCTACAAAGACTTTTTCAACGTCTTTTGACTCCAGCAACTTCTTAGCAATGGCATGTTCACGACCACCCGATCCGACAACTAACAGCTTCATCTTATAACCTCTTTTGCGAATTATTTACTAATATTATATCATAAACGTTCGTTTTAATCTTGTTTTGCTCCGTGTTTTTACGCAAAAAAGGAAAGAAACTGTTTTCTAGCTCAGATCGAAAAAACCATCATTTAAGTGCTTGTCTTTTATATCTTCAGCACTACTATCCTAAAAAGAGACTGAAACCTTAGTCGAGTCAATCAAGCCTTACCCCCATATAATAGATAGAATATGATAAAAATTTCCTCTATCTGTACCTTATCTTGAAAACAACGGATATAATTCTTACTAGAGGTAGTAAAATGTGGAAGCCTATCTTTCAAACTCAAACCTAGAAACTAGTGATAGGTGGGATTGATATCAGTGCTCTTGATGTTTTGCTCCTAGAACGGAGTCCGAGAAACATTAGCAGAACGAGTTTATCAAGTATATAAAAGTCAATTTGATTGCGGTTATTTGCTGGATTTTCTTTGTAAAACATAGGAGACACATCGCAACTTTTCTTACATCTATTATACGACTTACACAAAAAAAGCCTAAGTAGCTATAGGGTATTTACCAACTACAAAAACTTTAGAGCCAAAAAAGACAGTCATTAGGACTGCCTCTTAGTTGATACCATACAAAACAAAATAAGTGTATCAATATATATATGTTGATATTTTGATAGCCATCTCAATTATTTCTAATTTATTAATAAAAAAATTCTATAATATTAGTGAAACCCTTTTCTGATCACCTAATATTTTTAAAACAATTAAACGCCTCTAAATAAAGGTACAATAGTTTTGTACTACGTAGATTCAATTCAATTATGAAATTCCTGCAACAATTCTCTAGCTTTCCTAATGTTTGACACACTACCCTCAAATAATTTATTATCCTGGTCAGTTTTCCCTATAACTTCATCTACATCTCTCCATTCGATTTTAGAATATCCACTAACACTTAAATCAGCAACTTCTATATCTTTGGTTAGTTTAGCGCAGAAAATCAAACCATTTATTAGATTTCCACCTGAATTCGTATAAGTAAAAATTGACAATGGTACGGGGTGATTACTATTATCCTTTAATATATCATAATCAGCAGTTCCCAGCACTTTTTCATAATAATTATTGAGACCAACTTCCAATTCTTGATTAGATTTCAAATGAACACAACCAAAATCATACTTATCTGAATTATTTTTACCATCTCCACGTTTATAAAAAAGAATCTTTTTTAAATCATTAGAAAAATGCATAAGTACCACATGAAATGCTAGTGGCGATGTAGGAATTTTTTTTATTGTCTGACTTTCCTTTATAATATTTAAAAATTCATCTAATACTTTATCTCTTCCCAATTCAGCAAAAACTCGAGGCACAAACTCCTCTATCTTATCAGTTTTAAACTCCTTAATTACTTCATCGTATTCAAAAACACTATTTTCCCAGTTATCCCTATAAAAAATTACTGGATAAGGTCTACTGTACCAAATTCCCTTTAAAGTTTTAGTTTCGCTAATTTTATATTCTGACTTATCTATGCTTAAACCTTTAGCTAGATGTTCTTCTTGTTCAACTTTGATAATTAAATATACCAACTCAGCACTCACCACAAGCTGATTCTTCTGAGTTTCTGATCTCAATCTAAATCCTAAGTCAATTCCAGCCCCCAGAAAGTCTATTATTTTATAATTTCCTTCAGAATCACTTTCATATAAATTTTGTTTTTGCTCTATGATGTAACTTTGAAAATGCTCATCTCTCTCTTCCCCTAAAGACTTAATGTTATCTATCCACATTGTTCCTTTTAAAGATAATAACATCTTACTATGGGGATACTCTTCAAAAAAGCTATCACGAACTGTGTTCATGATAGTGAAAACTTTCTTGGGTAATTCATGTATATTTTCTAAATCTTCTTGAACCAATCTTTTATAAAAAACAACTTCATCACCTATACTTTTCCAATGTACAAATTCCGACTTATTTAGCTCAGTTAATGAATCTTCATAAAATTTTTTCGTGATTTGATACCAATCATTAGAGATTGTTTTATATTGTGTAGATCCTACTATATCAAAAGATACAAAAACATATATACCTTCTACACTTATATGTTTTTTGCTTTCGCTACCTTTTTCTACATTCGTATCTTTTAGAAAACTAGTTGTCGTATTTACCATGAAAATACTCCTAAAAATTTTCCCCGTGTTTTTACAGCGCTTATTGAAACCCTAAAATAATCTGAAACAGCATCAAGATCACAAAGCCCCTCTTCATCAAGATTATTATACACACATTCAATAAACTCTGCTTTTGGCATCAATAAATTTGCAGCAAAATCATTAGCCTCGTATTCCGCTTCACCAGTTCCTTCCCTAAAAAGTTCTTTCTGCTCACCAAGATGTTCTAAAAACAAATGACCCAACTCATGTGCAATTGTAAATCTATCTCTATACCCCTTTGGATTATCAATATCAAGCTCTTTATTTTTGATTTGAATTAGGTACCCCTCTTCTTTATCAAATTTAATTGAACCATCTTTTGAGATATCGGAATCATATTCTATCTCTATATCACTAAAATAGGAAATAATTTTATTTAAATCAATAGGAATAGTGAGTCCAATATGGCTAATCAGTCTATCAGTTAATTGCGTTACATCTCTACCCATATGAATATACCTCAACAATATGTACCAATAAACACAAGTATTATAGATAAAACATAAATTATTATTGAATATCTTAAAAAACACATTTTCCTTTTTGAAACTTGGGCTACTTCTCGTATTTGTTTCTTATAATGTTCATACTTTATAGAATCAGTATAGTCATATCCCTTATCCGTCCAACTCATAAAGTATAAAGGATTCGAAGATTTGTTAATTGTAGGAAGCAATGCTCCAATAATTAATATTATTGACACTAGAACTCCAATCAATCCCAATATTAGAAAAAGGAAATTTTTTTCGTGCCCCTCATTAAGCTTTAGAAGAAAATATATCAATCCTGTCTCAAACGTTAGAAAGACAGCCAACTTTGCCTCTATAAACTTTAGCCAACCAGAGGTGTCATCATAACTCATCACTGTTTCTCCTTTTATTCTATAAATATTACAATTATATCAAAAAAAAATAAACTTTATCAATCAATATTGATATGACCAAATTTTGTAATTTAGCAAAAAAAGAGAGTGGGACAAAAGTCTAACCTTAAATATAAAAAGCGAACAAAATCAGTTATCTGACACTCAGAATTCTGTCTTGTTCGTTTTTTGTCTAATCTATCAATTTTAAAAATTTATAATAAAGAATTCCTAAAATCAAAATCTTTTTGTCCCAGCCTCTTTTGTTTTTTTAATGTCTAAAATGTCTCACACCTGTGAAGACCATGGTCAAGCCGTATTTGTCCGCCGCTTCGATGGATTCTTGGTCACGTACTGAGCCACCTGGCTGGATGATGGCCTTAATACCTGCTTTGGCGATTTCTTCCACGTTATCCGCGAATGGGAAGAAGGCATCTGAAGCAAGCACAGCGCCGTCAAGGCGGTCTTTAGCTTGGTCAATAGCGATACGGACTGAAGCCACACGGTTGGTTTGACCTGGGCCAACGCCAAGTGTCATGTGGTCATTGGTCACGATGATCCCGTTTGATTTCACATACTTGATAGCCTTCCAAGCAAATTCAAGAGCAGTCGCTTCTGTCTCGGTTGGCTGGCGCTTGGTCACCACTTGCCAGTCAGCTGGACTTTCCTTGACCACGTCTTGGTTTTGCACGAGCAGTCCACCAACCACGCCTGTGTATTCTGCTTCCACTTCGCTGGCATCTTGAGCGTCGAATGGCAAGGCAAGGATGCGCAAGTTTTTCTTTTTGTTGGTCAAAATGGCTAGCGCTTCATCCGTATAGCTCGGTGCAATGATGATTTCAAGGAAAACGCCGTGCATCTTCTCAGCTGTCGCAGCATCCATCTCACGGTTAAGGACGACAATTCCACCAAAGATAGACACTGGGTCAGACTCATAAGCATAATCCCAAGCAGTCTCAATGTCGTCAGCTTGACCAATTCCACATGGGTTCATGTGTTTCAAAGCCACAACGGTTGGACGGTCTTTGAAATCACGGATGATACGAATCGCCGCATCAGCGTCACGGATGTTATTGAAGGACAATTCCTTCCCGTTAAGCTGTTTCGCTGATGCAATTGAATAGTCCGTTGGCAAAGCTTTTTGATAGAAATCGGCATCCTGTTGAGGATTTTCCCCATAGCGCATAGCTTGCTTGAGGTCATAGGTCAAAGTGAGTTTTTCTGGTTTTGCTTCGCCCACTTGAGCTGTGAAGTATTCTGCAATCAAGGCATCGTAAGCCGCTGTGTGACGGAAAACTTTAGCCGCCAAACGTTGGCGAGTTTCGTAAGTCGTTTCACCATTTGCTGCCAATTCGTCAAGAACAACAGCATAGTCAGCAGGGTCTACAACAACGGTCACGCTAGCGTGGTTTTTAGCTGCTGAACGAAGCATAGATGGCCCACCGATATCGATGTTCTCAACCGCATCAGCGTACGTCACGTCTGGTTTAAGAATGGTTTCCTTGAATGGGTAAAGGTTGACCACAACAAGGTCGATCAATTCGATATTATTATCCTTAGCTGCTTCCAAGTGACTATCCAAGTCACGACGAGCTAAGAGCCCACCGTGAATATTTGGGTGGAGGGTCTTCACACGACCATCCATCATTTCTGGGAAACCAGTCACATCGTCAATGGCAATGGTATCTAACCCAGCATTGTCAAGGGCAACTTTGGTACCACCTGTTGAGATGATATCCCAACCGAGTTTTTTGAGTTCTTGGGCAAATTCAACAATGCCTGCTTTATCTGAGACGCTGATTAAGGCCTTTTTCGTCATTCTATTCCTCTTTCTTTAGATCCAAGCGCATAGCGACTTCGTTATTTTCTTCTATAAATTCTGTTTCCTGAAAACCCAGACTAGTCAACAGGTACTTCATTTTTTCATTTCCAACCACATAATCTGCGGTAATATGACTGCAAGCTCTATCCATCTGAGCCTCTTTGATTAGAACTTCCAAGGCTTTTCGACCATAACCTCTTCCTTGGTACTGCTGACCAATCATTATCCGCCAGATAAAGCATTCCGCTTCATCCTTGTCTATTTCCAGCAGGAGAAAGCCAACCACTTGCTTATCCCAATAGATTGCCATCGGAAACACATCTTCGTTTTTCCGGTAGAGCCATGCATCAGCTAAAGAGCGTACATTTGGAGCCACGAAACGTGCTCGTTCATCAGCTTCAGATATTTTCAAATCCAGCACTGCCTGAAAACTGCTCTCATCTACTAATTTCAGTTCAATCATTTTTTCTCCTAGTAAGATTGCGCAATCAAAACTTGATTTACTTCTTACCTTCTCTCCACTCCCAAGCTATCTAGTACCTCTGGATACAACTTATACTCTGCCTCATGAATGCGAGCTTCAAAGCTTTCGATGGTATCATCAGCTAGCCGTGGCACACGCACTTGTTTGATGATCTTTCCTGTATCCACACCGGAGTCCACCCAGTGAATGGTCACACCAGAAAGGTCTACACCAGCATTCCAAGCGTCCTCAATCCCATGAGCTCCTGGAAATTCTGGCAAGTAGGCTGGATGGATATTGATGATTCGACCTTCATAAGCCACCAATAAGGTCGGCCCAACGATTTTCATGTAGCCAGCGAGGCAAACCAAGTCAATCTGGTGTTCTTCCAAGAGTTCGACAAGAGCTGCTTCGTAGTCCGCCTTGTTCTCAAACTCCTTGAGTTCAAAAGCATAGGACAGAACGCCAAGCTTGTCTGCACGCTCGAGCACATAGGCGTCACGATGGTCTGAAAAAACAAACTCCACCGGAAATTCTTCGGCAATCACCTGAAAATTTGAGCCATTACCAGAGGCAAAAACCGCTATTTTTTTCATTTGATGATGACACTTTCGTTTTCTTTCTTGACGATGCGACCAATTTCATAGACTGGTTCATCCAGCAATTCCTTGACACGACCTACATTTTCAGGGCTAACTGCCAGCATGAGTCCCACACCCATATTGAAGATTTCAAACATTTCTTCGTGCTTGATTTCACCGTATTTTTCAAGGGCTTTGAAAATCGGAAGCACTGGAACCTTGCTTTCCTCAATCTCTGCAGCTAGATCATCTGCAAACATGCGAGGGACATTTTCGATAAATCCACCACCTGTGATGTGGGCAATGCCGTTGACCAACCCTTCCTTGATGAGTGGCAAGACAGCCTTGACATAGATACGAGTTGGCTCAAGAAGGACTTCCTTGAGTTTCTTGCCTTCCAACTCAGGCAAGACTTCTTCACCTGTGTAATCCGCAAAAACACGACGGACGAGAGAGTAACCATTTGAGTGGATCCCACTTGAAGCAAGTCCAAGAAGAACATCACCTTCTGCCACCTTTGAACCGTCAATGATTTGAGATTTTTCTGCCACGCCAACCGCAAAACCAGCCAAGTCGTAGTCATCTTCGCCGTACATACCAGGCATTTCAGCCGTTTCACCACCGATGAGGGCAGCACCAGCCTGTACACAACCTTCTGCCACACCAGCAACCACTTGTTCTAGTTTAGCTGGTTCATTCTTCCCTGTCGCCACATAGTCGAGGAAATAGAGGGGTTCCGCACCTGCAGCGATGATATCGTTGACACACATGGCTACACAGTCCTGCCCAATCGTGTCATGCTTGTCGTACTTGATAGCCAGCATGAGCTTGGTTCCGACACCGTCAGTCCCTGAGATCAAGACAGGCTCTTTTACCCCTGTCTTTGAAAGGTCAAACATGCCACCAAAGCCACCAAGAGCTCCCATGACACCTGCACGCTCCGTACGAGCTACGTGCTTTTTGATCCGCTCAACAACTTCATAACCTGCTTCAACATCTACACCCGACTGGGCATAAGCATTTTTATTTGTCATTTTATTTTTCCTTTTCTTTGAGAAGATTGCGACGTATTTTTAGATAAACAATTATTTTATCTAAAAATACTAGTCAGGGCTCTAGCTTTGGTCCCATAAGACAAAGCGTCTACTGACAAATGCTTTAGCTTTTAGTCAGTAGCGAGACGTGGAGCATAAGCATTTTTATTTGTCATCTTCTCTTCCTTTCCTTTCATGGAGAGTCTTTATCCGTCTATTTGTAAAAGCTGGTCTTGTCCCCCAAGCTTCTACGATATTCTTCCTCATAGTCGTAGAGAGGAGTTGGGTAGTCCCCGTCAAAGTAAGCGACGCAAAGCCCACCATTTGGCGCATCTGTTTCAATCCCGATGGATTCAATCAAGCCATCAATAGAAAGATAGGTCAGGCTATCTGCACCAATGATTTGACAAGTCTCTTCAACCGTATGATTGGCCGCAATCAACTCCTGACGCGTCTGGATATCAATCCCGTAGAAGCATGGATAAGCTAGCGCTGGACTGCCAATAGCAACGTGAACCTCAGACGCACCTGCTTCTTTCAAAAGCTGAACAATACGGCGAGAAGTGGTACCACGGACAATGGAGTCATCTACCATAACCACACGTTTGCCTTTCACGACACCAGAAACGGCCGATAGCTTCATCCGCACCCCTTGCTCTCGCAATTCTTGAGTCGGTTGGATAAAGGTGCGTTGCGTGTATTGGTTTTTGATCAGACCCATTTCATTTGGCAGACCAGATTCTTCTGCAAATCCCATGGCTGCACTTAGGGAAGAATTGGGCACACCGACCACGATATCCGCCTCATGCTTAAATTCACGCGCTAATTGGGCACCCATACGTTTCCGTGCAGTATGGACATTGATCCCATGGATGTTAGAGTCAGGGCGGGCAAAGTAGATATACTCCATAGAACAAATCGCCAACTGGGTATCATTCGTATAACTATCGTACTGGATACCATTGTCATCGATAATGACAATTTCCCCTGGCTTCACATCACGAATCCACTCTGCTCTGATGACTTCAAAAGCACAGGTTTCAGAAGAAACGACCACCGCTCCGTTTGCCATTTTTCCGATAGAAAGAGGACGGAAGCCATTAGGATCAAGCGCAGCAATCAACTTGTCCTCAAACAGCAGGATATAAGCAAATCCACCTTTGACAAGGCTGAGCGCCTCCTTGATTTTGCCCATCAAGTTCGGATTATGACTCCGGCGAATGAGGTGAGCCAAGATTTCCGAGTCCGAAGTTGAACTGAAAATAGCTCCTCTTTGTTCCAATTCTTTCTTGAGCGATTCGGCATTGGTCAAGTTTCCGTTGTGAGCCAATCCAAACTGCATATCATGAAAGCGAAAGAGGAAGGGCTGGATATTATCTACAGAAGCTTCGCCAGCAGTCGCATAGCGAACATGCCCAATCGCGCTCGCTCCAGTCAGTTTATCCAAATTAGCTGGATTTCTGAACACTTCTGATAAAAGTCCCACATCGCGATGGCGCTTCAAGTTCCCCTGGTCATTGGAGAGGATTCCTGCCCCCTCCTGACCACGGTGCTGAAGACTGTGGAGTCCAAAATAGGTCAATTGGGCAGCATCTGGATGGCCCCAGATACCAAAAACACCACATTCTTCATTAAGAGATTTTACTTCGTATGTCATTTTTTATACCTAATTTTTATTTATGTATCATTCCTTTAGTAGAGCTGAATGATACGGTAGAAGTTCATTTCAATCGCAAAACAAACCTTTTGCAATCACCAAGAACTAGATCTACATGACTTTTACATTACTGATACTATCTATTAGAAAATCTGCAAATCTTATTTTCCAGTAAAGTATTTAACCGCCGACGCAAACAGGTGCTGGTCTTTATTTCCTGGGATGTTTTGGAAAAGACCGTCTTCATAACGTTCTGAGTGTCCCATTTTACCGATAATTTGGCCGTTCTTGCTTGTAATTCCTTCGATGGCGTTTACAGAACCATTCGGATTGTACTTAGAGTCCATACTTGGTTTCCCGTCAAAGTCTACATATTGACTGAAAATTTGTCCATTGTCTCGGAGTTCAGCAAATTCCTCAGCCGTCACAACAAACTTCCCTTCACCGTGCGACACTGGGATGGCATGGATATCACCCACTTGCACCCCAGCCAACCATGGCGAGTTGGTATTGGCAATACGAGTTTCCACCATCTTGGCCACGTGCTGGTTGGCATCATTGTAGAAAAGGGTTGGACTCGTACTGCTGGCATCCTCGAAGTTTCCGTATGGAAGAAGACCTGATTTGACAAGAGCCTGGAATCCATTACAGATACCAATAATTAAACCACCACGAGCGATAAAGCTATCAATCGCTACACGCACTTTTTCATTGAGCAGGATGTTGACAATAAACTTAGCTGACCCATCTGGCTCATCCGCAGCTGAGAATCCACCCGCGAAGAAAAGGATATTAGCCTTGCCAATATTGTCAACCATGGTTTCGACTGACTTGACAATAGCTTCTTCATTCAAGGTCACAAATGGCACCAAGTTAACCTCTGCACCTTCTTTTTCAAAGGCCTTGGCTGAGTCATATTCTGAGTTGGTTCCTGGGAAGACTGGGATATAAACCACTGGTTTTTCAATAGTTTCCTTGGTTTTGATGAGTTCATTAGAAGCGACAGCTGGCACTTCAGCCAATTCTTTAGATTGGGCAAATTCAGTTGGGTAAACTTCTTCCAATGTTCCTTGGAAGGCACTGTCAAGCTTCTGTCCATCTAGCTTCACACCGTTGACAAGTAGTGTAAAGTCGGCACTTGTTTGACCAATTTTCTCTACTCCAACGATTTCTTCAGGAGATGTGAAGACAAATCCGCCTAGCTGAGCTGTCAAAGCTGTTTCAAGTTCAGGCAAGGTTACCTCTGCACCAATATGATTTCCAAAGGTAGCAAGAGCCAAGCTTTCAAGCACACCACCATATTTGACAGCTGATGCAGATGTTACTTTGTGGTCAGCTTGGATAGCTTCAAATTGAGCAAAGTTAGACTTAATCAAGTCAAAATCAATCTCTGCAGAGAGGGCTTGACCTGGGATGTAGTAGATATTTTCACCAGCACCCTTAAGCTCTGGAGAGAGCACCCTACGGCTATCTGCCGTCGTCACCCCAAAGGCAACCAAGGTTGGTGGTACGGTCAATTCTTCAAAAGTACCAGACATAGAGTCCTTACCACCGATAGATGGCAAGCCAAGTTGGATTTGTGCTTCGATAGAGCCTAGAAGAGCTGCTACTGGCTGACCGAAACGCTCTGCTTGCTTGTCCATCCGCTCGAAGTACTCTTGGTAAGAGAAACGAGCCTTAGACCAGTTGGCACCCGCAGCCACCAAACGAGCAGTCGCTTCGATGATTGCATAGGCTGCTCCGTGGTATGGAGACCATTCTGCTATATAAGGGTTAAAGCCTTGGGCCATAACAGACGCAGTGTGAGTCACACCGTGTTGAACTGGCAATTTCTGCACAGAAGCCTCAGTCGGTGTCAATTGGTAACGACCGCCAAGTGGGTGATTGACCGTCGAACGACCGACAGAGCAGTCAAAGATAGTCTGCAAGCCTTTTTGACTCGCATGGTTGAGGTCAGATAGAACTGAAAGGGTATCTGCTTCAAGGGTTTCAGCACTTGTTTTACGCTCTTCTGGGAGCTTGACATCCTTGTCCACAACCTTGGCATCGACAACGACACGCACACCATTGGTATCAAGGAAACGGCGTTCCAAGTCCACGATTGTCTCACCATTCCAGTGCATGACAAGATTTGGTTTTACTGTCACTGTCGCAACCACAACCGCGTCAATATTTTCTTTGTTACATTCTGCAACGAAGGCATCTACATCCTCAGGACGAACCACGACCGCCATCCGTTCTTGAGATTCAGAAATAGCAATTTCGGTACCATTCAAGCCTTGGTATTTAAGAGGAACCTTGTTGAGGTCGATTTCAAGACCGTCTGCCAATTCACCGATGGCTACACAGACACCACCAGCACCAAAGTCATTGGATTTCTTGATGAGACGAGTGACAGCGCCATTACGGAAAAGACGTTGAATCTTGCGTTCTTCGATAGCATTCCCTTTTTGAACCTCAGCTCCAGCTGTCTCTACAGACTCAATCGTTTGAACCTTAGAAGAACCTGTTGCACCACCGACACCATCACGGCCAGTCTTACCACCGAGCAGGATAATGACATCACCAGCTTCCGGTTTTTCACGGACAACATTGCCCTTGGGAGCTGCACCAACAACGGCACCCAACTCCATGCGTTTAGCTACAAAGCCTGGGTGGAAGTACTCACGAACGTAGGTCGTCGCAAGCCCAATCTGGTTCCCGTATGAAGAATAACCATGAGCTGCTGTTTTAGAAATAACTTGTTGTGGCAATTTCCCAGCACGAGTTTCCGAAATCGGTGCTGTAATATCTCCAGCACCTGAGATACGCATAGCTTGGTAGACATAAGAACGCCCTGACAATGGGTCACGAATAGCTCCACCGATACAAGTAGCCGCTCCACCAAATGGTTCGATTTCTGTTGGGTGATTGTGGGTTTCATTTTTAAACATGAGAAGCCATGGTTCTTTCACACCATTGACATTCACCTCGATTTCGACTGAGCAGGCATTGATCTCATCAGACACTTCCATGTCGTCCAAACGCCCATTGGCACGCTCATATCGACCGAAAATAGTTGCCATATCCATCAAGGTTTGTGGCTTTTCAGACCGACCTAGTTCCTCACGCATGGCAATATACTTGTCATAAGTCGCTTGCAATTGCTTTTGGAATTTAGAAGCTGAGAAATCAATCTGTTTCAACTCGGTCTCAAAAGTCGTGTGACGGCAGTGGTCAGACCAGTAAGTGTCCAAAACCTTGAGCTCCGTCTCAGTCGGCACGCGCCCGATTGACTTGAAGTAATCTTGGATAAAGAGCAAATCATCCACTTCCATTGCCATCCCTTGCTCGGCCTTGTAGCGGGCAAAGTCTTCTGCCGTATAGTTTTCAAAGAAAGTCAATTTTGGAATAGTCTTGTCTGACTCTGAAAATTCCTGCTTGGCAATCCCTGTCGTGATGTCCTTGAAACGAGAATCAACTGGGTTGAGCAAATAGTTCTTGACTGCTTCCAACTCAGTCGCATCAATATCTTTATTAACCAAGTACAATTGTGCTGTGTTGACCGTCACGTCACTCGAACTTCCCAGCAAAAGCAAGGCTTCCTGTGAAGAAGCTGCACGTTGGTCAAACTGTCCTGGCAAACTTTCAATGGCAAAGAAAGCATAGTTAGCAAGATCAGCCTGCACAGCCGATTCGTCAAATACATGGTCTGTCACCTGCTCAGAGAAGATATGTTTTTCTGCAGGCGCAAACAAGTTCTCTGCCAAATCAAAGACATCATAAACTTGCACGATGCGAATACTTTTCAAAGTTGATAGTCCCAAGTTATGCTGGAGTTCTCTCACCAAACTCTCTGACTTGACCTGAAAATCAGCCTTCTTTTCAACAAAAATACGTTTATTCATCAATTCTTATTCCTTTATTTCAGCTTTTGCAATGTTCCCCAATGACCTTGAAGGTGTTATTTTAAACCTTGCAACTTTTCCCAAACAATCTCGTAGACGTCAGTTAATTCACCTAGACCTCTACGGAAAACATCCTTATCCATGTGGTTACCGTCAGCGTCCCAAAGTCGGCAGTTATCTGGTGAAAATTCGTCTGCCAAGATAATCTTGCCATCCTTATCAAAACCAAATTCCAGTTTAAAATCGATTAACTTAAGACCAGTCTCAGCAAACCAAGCTTTCAAGAGTTCATTGATACGACGGGTTTCTTCTTTCAAGTAAGCAATCTGCTGGTCATCCGCAATTTTAAGGAATTTCACATGCTCGTCATTGATAAAGGGGTCATCCAAATCATCATTTTTATAGTAAAATTCTACAATTGGAGTCTCAAATGCGATACCTTCTTCCACCCCAAAACGTTTTGAAAAAGAACCAGCCGTATAGTTGCGAAGCACAACTTCCAAAGGAATAATCTCCACCTTTTTATTGAGTTGCTCTGTATCTGAAAGCTTATCCACAAAGTGAGTCGCTACACCAGCAGCATTTAACTTTTCAAAAATAAAAGATGAAATCTGATTATTCAAGACTCCTTTACCCGCAATCTGCTCCTTCTTAACACCATTGAAAGCAGTCGCCTGGTCCTTGTAAGTTGAAATAATGAGATTTTCATCCTCAGTTGTATAGATATCCTTGGCTTTTCCCGAATAGATTAGTTTTTTTGACATTTTAAAGTTCGCCTTTCGTATTACTTGAGCACATTCTACCACAAAATAAACAAAAATTCAATATTTTTACGAACTATTGCCAAAATAACGCTTATTGCGTAAAGAAAAAACTGCAAAACACCTTTGTCTTACAGTTTTTCAATCAGTTATCTCGAAAAAAGACGAACATTATTCTCTGTTCAAAAATTGATCCCAATAATAGCGCAAATAGCTTTTCTTCCCTGTGATTAGCGTCAAACGCCCTTCTGAGCCATATCGAAGACTTTCTGCCTGTTCAGGAGTCAGACTGGTCTCCGCCTCTATTTTAAAGAAATTGCCCTTTTCAGTCTTGGTAGCTGTCGCATCAATACTTGTAATCGTAGAATCCAGGAAAATTTGATTCTTCGCATCATTAGTCGTAGTATAACGGACAGAGTCCCCAATCTTAACTCTAGCAACATCTTTTGAACTGAGATAAGCCGTGAGTTTAGTTTTGCCTTCTTTTTCCAAGGATGGATAGAGTTGGGCTAGCAATGTCCCCTCTGCAACCATTGTAGAATCACTGGTTTCAGGATTAAGGTGAAGCACCCCATCCTCACTTGCTGTAATTTTCCCCTTGTCCAGCAGACCTCCTTGGACTTTCTTACCCGACTCTGCCTCCAAAATTTTCTGATCCAAAAGGGTTAATTCCTGACCGACTTTGACTAGGTGCTGAGACTTGAGGGATTCAAGTTGACTATCCAGTCCCGTTGCGTAGGCTTGTTGAGCTCCAGAACCCGCATACTGCACACGATAAGTAGCTAAACTAGATTCTAGCTGGGTAATTTGTGCATCCACCTGTGCAATAACTTGTGATTTGGTTTGCGGATCTTCTTCAGCTTGGTTTTTATAGGTCTGATAAAATGAGTAGGCTGCATTTTGACTATCTAGTTGAGCTCCTGTTTCAATCGCCGACTTAGCTGTTTTGTAATCTCGAATTTTATCCTCTGTTTGGCTGATAAGATTGCCAATCTCGGCCTGGCTCTGACTTGCTGCCGCATTCTGCGAGGAGATGCTGGCATTTTGCTGCGAAACATTGCTCCTAAGACTACTAGCTTGGCTGAGATAGTCTCGAAACATCTCCTGATATCCAAACTTATCCGCCTCTGGAAATTGATCACTCCCCTCTTTCAAACTGGATTGCAAATACCCCAACTGCTTTTTTTGATCCTTTAACATCTCCAATTGACTGGCGTATGCTTCGACCTGGACAACCTCCGCGCCTTGCTGGTACTGAACGAGTAGTTCCCCCTGCTTGACCAACTTGTTCTCTTCCAGATAATTTGCCACAATCCGTTGATTACTAGTCGACTGGATATTGGCAATTATTCGACTAGGTTCGACAGTGGCTCTGGTAGACAAACTAATTTCCTTCTCTGCAAAGACTGCAAATCCAAACAGAAACACGAGCAGAAGCGACATGGGTACAATCACGCGACTGGAAAAATTATGGTAACGACGATTATAAAACTCCGCACTTTCTAAAAATTCTGGTTTCATCCTCTCCTCTTTCTAGCTATTGACCAAATGAGCGTAAAAGCCATTCTGTGCAAGCAAGTCTGCATGGTTGCCTTCTTCGACAATCTTGCCTTGATCCAAGACAACAACCTTCTCTGTCCTCTCAGCGATGGTCAATCGGTGAGCAATGAAAATCAAGGTCTTGTCTAAAGCCATGAGATTATCCACAATCCGCTTCTCTGTCAAGATATCCAGACTGCTGGTCGCCTCGTCCAATATCAGAACAGGAGCATCCGTCAAGAGAGCACGCGCCAGAGCGATTCGCTGCCGTTGCCCCCCAGAAATACCTGCTCCATCCGAAGTCAATTCTGTCTGATAATTCAGTGGCATGCGCTCGATATCCTCCCGAATCTCAGCCAATTCAACTGCTCGTAAGATATCTTCCTGTGTCGTCCCTTCCTTGGCTCCAAGGAGAAGATTCTCCAAAATCGTTCCGTTAAAGACATAGGGCTGTTGAGGTAGATAGTTTATATACTGACGCAAGGCCTTTTTATCAATCTGATTGAGATTGACACCACCCAGACTAATCTCTCCCTGACTTGGGTCGTAAAAATTAACCATCATCTTGGCCAAGGTGGTCTTACCTGACCCTGAGATTCCCACAAAAGCCACCTTAGATCCCTGGTTAATGGTCAAATTGATATCCGACAAGACATCACGACCATAGCCGTACTTGTAGTGAACTTGCTTGAAGGTCATATCCCCTTTCATCATGCTCAAATCTTCGACCGTTTTCTTCTCCTCAAACTCCGAAGCTACCAGATAAACCTCATTGAGACGATTGTTGGCAACTTGCGCTGTCTGAAGTTTGGTTTGTAGGTTGATGATATTTTCCAAAGGATTGGTAAAGTAAACAAGCAGGGTATTATAGGTAATCAATTGCCCCAAACTCATTTTTCCATCCATAACAAGCACCGCTCCCATCCAGAGAACACCAACATTAAGCAGGAGCTGAGCAACTTTTTTCAGAGCCTTTTGCTGACTTTCTGCCCGACTATAGGTAAAAGACTTTTTCAGATAAGTTACAAATTCCTTATCAATCTTTTGATAGCGTGAACTTTCACTAGTCAAAGACTTAATGGTCTCAATACCGTTGATGTCCTCGATGATAGAAGAAGATAGAACCGCATTAGCTTCCATAGTATCCCGATTCATCTTTTCAAAAGGCTTCATAAAGGCAAAGATAATCACGGTATAGATAGGAAGTGCAAGCAGACTAATGAAAAAGAGCGTCATATTTTGTGAAAACAAGACAAGCGAAATAATCAAAATGGTCGACGCATCTAAAAAGATAGACAAGATGGTCGACGCCAGCGCATCAATGATACTATTGGCATCTGTAAAACGAGAAACGATTTCCCCTGTCCTGCGTGTCGCGAAAAAGGACATCGGCAGGTGAAAAACATGCTTGATGTAGGACAAAATCACATCGATGGACAGCCGTTGCCCCAGAACAAGTAAAAGGTATTCCTGGGCATATGACAAGATTTGCTGGAGAATATAGACGATAACTAATCCTATTGAGATGATGCCCAAGGTCGAGCGCATCTGGTCTGGTACATAACTATCAATGATAGACTGCAGATAATAGGAGCCCACAATGTTAATCAAGGTTACCAAGAGTGTCGCTAGGATGATATTGGCAATCAAGCCACGCTGTTTGAGTAAGATTGGCAAGAAGGATAGGAGTCCCTGTTTTTTCTCCTTATGGGGGTTATAGTCTGGAGACGGAGCCATAAAGAGACTAACTCCTGTCCATTCTTGCGCAAATCGCTCACGGGAAATCTTGGTCAGCTTAACACTGGGATCTGGATCAGCGATATGGATTGTCTTCTTATCCTGACCTGTCACCACATAATAGTGGAGCAATTTCCCTTCCTTGAGCACATGGGCTACAAACGGAAAGGTCAAATCCGGCAGATCAAAGAGCGTCATATCCGCCTTGATAGCCCGCGTCTCAAAGCCAAGCTCCTCTGCCACCTTTACAAGACCCAAAGCAGTCGTCCCATCCATGGTCGTCTTAGCTAACTCTCGTAGATGAGCCAAGGAGTAATAACTACCGTAGTAGCCAAAGACCATGGCCAAGGAAGCCACGCCACAATCCATCTGATCCACCTGGGGACGATAGTGCCTTTTCCCAAATTTCATATCCATCTCCTTTTTTCTAATAATCTCTTAAAAACTTTGTAAGATTATTTTAACCAAACAAGGAAGAAATAAGGGAATTATTTCTGAAAAAACAATATCCTCACCTGAACAGCACTTTTACCAAAGAAAATAGGCAGAACAAGAGTCCTGCCTAGAATATTCAATTACACAGATTTCTTACCTTTCCCACTTCTTTTGTGAATGACGTATAAAACGATAAACGCAAACACCGGGGGTACCATATAACTACTTTCACTCATTGTTAGCTGAAAGCCAAGAGTTGCTAGAATCGTAAAGTTGAAAATATTCATTAAAAATAGGAAAATAATATAGTAGAAAATATTTTACAATCCTATTCATTCTATTCTCCTTTTCTTTCTCCTTGGCCCCGATACAATAAAATAAATACCACTAAAAACAAGGAAATCGTAGGTAGATTTATTTTGTTTACATCAGCTACGATTCTAATAATTAGATAAGCCATCGAGCTAAATAATACAGTGGTCTCTAGCCAAGCTTTTCCTAGTAATTGAACAACTTTCATCTCAAACTCCGATCTGACGGTCAATCAATTTCCATTCGTACTTTCTTTTGTTTTGTACTTGTATCCTAGATAAAACAGACCAAGCAGAATTGGATAGGTTTCTGGATAAAACAGGGTATTAATCGGATTTTTCATAATCAAATACGTTACGATATAAATAATGATCGATACGACAAAATACCCCTCAGCAAATCCTAATAAGATTTTTTTCATAGCAGACTCCTATTTACCTGAAAAGAAAGGCGGGAAAACTCCGCCATTTACATGCATAAAATTCTTTTCATTCAGATCGATCTTTTATAGTTTTGATTATTTTTCGTCAAATCCTTACAAAAAATACCAAAATAGCCCGAAGCAAGCAAACCAACTACAGTCCATTTCCAATCAAAGGATACTAATGAACCTGTACGAATCAGATGAAGCGCGAGATGCAGACCGATTGCCAACAAGGGAAATACAGTGGCTAGTTTAGGTAACAATGTATTGAGATTAAGGTTGTGATTGTTCATAATCTAACGCCCTCTGTATCCATTATAGACTCCCAATCCAAGTGTACCTCCTGCTACAGTAGCCGCTGCTCCATAAGCTGCTACTGCTTTCCAGCCTACAAGCACTACCGTACCTATCGTTAATGTAATAACACCGCCTTGAACCTCTTCAAGTTCTTGAAAAGATAATTCTTGAAATTGTTTCATTTTTAAGCCTCCTTTCTAATCATATTAAGGTCGCAATGCTTTTCCAATAGCATATCCTGCCCCATAAAGAGCTCCTCCAATTGTAACCACAGCACCTGCTACTTTTCCTGCTAAAATAATTCCAGCTGCTGTAATAATCAATCCCCCATCCACATCCATCAACTCTTCTTCTGTAAGAGCTACAAAGTTCTGTTCCATTTTGTCAAAATTTGTCATCTTTTTTCTCCTTTATTTTTTTAGTTTATGGTCTCTAGGCTTTAAACCATTTTAAAAACCAGATTGGAAAAATAACTGAAATCATTTTTTCTCTCCTTTCTTTTCTTCTCACTTATCTATTCGAGAAGTGATTTAAAATGAACAGGTAAATTTCATTTATTTCAAATACCATTTGATAAACCATGGCAATAAGATTGGTAAATACATCACATAGTCTCCTTTCTTTTCTTCTCACTTATCCATTCGCAAAACAATTCGAAAATGAACAATTCATTCATTTTTATTTTAAAAACCACTTAATGAACCAGGGATAAAAACCGGTCACGTACATAGATAATCCTCCTTTTTTCTTTCTCATCTCTTTATTCGCAATTTCTACTAAAAATTTTAACGTTTTTCTTTTTTCTGCAAATAAAAAACAACATGACTTGCATGTTGCTTTTGGCTATATTTTACCTTTAATGGTTTCAATTACATCTGTTACACTTTGAAGATGATCAATTTCCTCATCGCTGATTTCGATTCCAAATTCATCTTCTAGCGTCAAGACGAACTCCATCAAGTCCACTGAGTCTGCATCAAGGTCGTCCTTCAAACTCAAGGCTTCTGTTACGACAAAGTTTTCTCCCTGTCTTTCTTGGATAATGGTCACGATACGGTCAAAAATTTCTTTGTTTGTCATCTGTTATTCTCCTGAAAATTCACGCGCAGTCTGAGCAACTACGTCTGTTTCTAGCATGGTACGAATCTGACGAATCGTACTGTATACAGCCTTGGCATCGCTTGAGCCATGGGTCTTAACAACAGGTGCTTTGACACCAAACAAGACTGCCCCTCCAACATCTGAATAGTTGAGCTGCTTTTTCAAACCTTTCAAACTATCTTTAAGGAGAAGAGCACCTAGTTTAGCTCGAAGACCGCCACCTGTAATAGCTGTCTTGAGCAATCCCATGATTCCCATAGCTGTCCCTTCGATAGATTTGAGCACTGCGTTTCCCGTGAAACCATCTGTCACGACAACATCCGCAACGCCATTCATCAGATCACGTGCTTCCACGTTTCCGATAAAATTCAAACTTTCATCAGCTACTAGCAATTCGTAAGTTTCCTTACGAAGCGGGTCTCCCTTGCTGCTTTCTGTTCCGTTGTTAAGCAAACCAATACGTGGTTTTGTAATCCCACGAACATTCTTGGCATAGAAGGAACCTAGGACAGCGTATTGATGGAGGTGTTGGGCAGTGTTTTCCGCATTGGCACCGAGATCAAGCATATCAAAGCCTTTTCCATCTATAGTTGGCAATGTTGACATAAGTCCAGGTCGGTCGATATTCTTGATACGACCCACGATGAAGAATCCTGCTGCCAACAAGGCACCTGTGTTTCCTGCGGAAAGAACAGCATCTGCCTCTCCCTCTTTGACTGCCTTAGCCGCCAATATCATGCTGGCATTTTTCTTCTTACGGATAGCTTTTGTCGGCTCATCGTCTGAGTCAATTTTTTCATCCGTATGGATGATGCTAACGCGCTCTATAGCTGTTAGATATTGCTTGATTTTGCTTTCGTCTCCGTAAAGTTGAATCTCAATATCTGAAAAGTCAGCTAGGGCTTGATTGACACCCTCAACGATGGCTTGAGGTGCGTAATCGCCCCCCATAGCATCTACTGCGATTTTTTTCATTTGTCTTCCTCTTTTAGTAATTGTCCCCAGTCGGCTAGGGAATCAATGAATTTTTTTGATTTTAGGTGAATCCCAACGTACTCTTCATAGATTTGATCCATAAACTTGCGCAAGTCTTGCTTGATTTCAGGCTTGAGTGAAATGGTTTCCAAGGTCTCAAAATCAATGGCTTGAAATTGATTGAGCAAATAAGGGATGTTGGGATTCAAATGGCAACGTTTCTCGTCCTCATGGTAATGGTCTGGACAGAGGCAAGCTCCATATTTGAAAGAAAAGTCAAAGGCCTGACCTACTCGATGGCAAAAGACACACTCATTAAAATTGAGCCCAATTCCAAATCGGGTCAAGATTTGAATTTCAAAAATATTGGTCAAAACTTGATAATCCAATCCCTCTTCCATCAACTCCAAAGTCTTTTGCAAAAAAGCAAACAAGGGAGAATCCTGCTGATTATCCTGCAAACTAGCATCGGCCAGAGCCGCAACATAAGTCGCATAGGCCATGACAAAGAGATCACTATTAATCTTGGGAAAGGTCATCACCTCATGGTAGTCCTCGATGTAGCTAAGGCCGTCATCATTGATTCGCAAGAGAAATCGTGCCAACACCAAGGGCTGAATAACAGGAGCTAGTTTGGATTGACCAGCGTGTTTGACGAAAAACATGCGCTTGCCAGCCTGCTCGGTGAAGATCTTGACCAGCTTATCATCCTCCCGAAAGTTACGATTGTAGAGTACGAGACCTTGACTCGTGATAGACTGGATCATGCTTCTCTCATGTACTCCTCAAGTCGTTTCATGGCCTCCCTGATTGTTTCCATGCTGGCTGCATAAGAAATGCGGATATAGCCTTCTCCGTAGCGACCAAAGGCAGCACCCGGGATAAAGGCAACGGCCTTCTTCTGGGCAAAATCCTTTAGAAAAGCAAAGGAGTCTTGATTGTAACCTGCTGGAATCTTGGCAAAGATATAGAAGGCACCGTCTGGTTTGATAATCTCAAAACCAAGAGCAGTCATCTTTTCGATTATATAATCTCGACGCTGGATGTATTCCTTCTTCATAGGCTCTGCGTCGTTTTTACCAGCGGTCAAGGCTTCTACTGCAGCATGTTGGGCCATGGTGTTTGCCGCAGTAACCAAATATTGGTGACTCTTGATTAACTGAGCTGTGAAAGCTGCAGGAGCAAAGATAAAGCCTAAACGCCAACCTGTCATGGCATGAGACTTAGATAAGCCATTGATAATAATAGCCTGATCTCTCAGCATAGTTCCCAATGATACATGATTTTCCCCTGTATAGGTCAATTCTGAATAGACCTCATCACAAACAACGAAAATTTCATACTTGCCTAAAACGTCTGCCAAGGCTTCCAACTGCTCTCGACTATAGGTAATTCCAGTTGGATTGGCTGGATAGTTGAGAATGACTGCCTTAAGCTTATCTCCCTGCTCCAAAATGGCCTTTTCCAACATTTCAGGAGTCAAGACAAAACCATTTTCAGTTGTATCAATCTCGACAATCTCTGCCCCAACTAGGTTGACAATAGGCTCATATCCTGGATAAGCAGGAGCTGGCAAAAGAACCTTGTCTCCTTCTTCCAAGATAGCTGTCAAAGTAGCAGATAAAGCCTCTGTCGCTCCGATAGTAACCAAGATTTCATTTTCAGGATTGTAGTCCAACTGGTATTTTTCTTTTACAAAATCACTAGCTGCCTGGCGCAAGGTCAGTAAACCGCTCATCCCTGTATAGTAGGATTGGTTCTGGTCAATGGCGCGCTTGGCTGCCTCCTTGATATGATCTGGCGTCGTAAAGTCAGGCTCTCCCAAGGTCAAGCGTAGAACTCCAGGAATCTCTGAAATGGCCTGATCAAACTGACGAATCAAGGACACTTGAATCTTATCTAATTGTTTATTAAAGCGTTTGGTTAAGTCCATAGATATCCTCCTTGCTTACAGAACATAGTACTATTATACTACAAAAGCTCCCTGACCGCAAAATTCCATTTATTTGTAACCTTCTTCTCATTTTCTATTTGACTTTTCTGACAGAAAAGATTACAATAAGGAGTATTTTTTCGGAGGTTTTTATGTCATTTCTATCAAAAAATGGAGCAGGTATCTTGGCCTGCCTTCTCATTTCTATCGTATCTTGGTACTTAGGAGGATTCTTCCCTGTTATTGGCGCGCCCGTTTTTGCCATTTTCATAGGCATGCTCCTACATCCCTTTCTCTCTTCCTATAAACAACTGGATGCTGGGTTGACCTTTAGTTCTAAAAAATTGCTCCAATATGCCGTTGTCTTGCTTGGTTTTGGTCTCAATATCTCGCAGGTCTTCGCAGTTGGCCAATCTTCGCTCCCTGTCATCCTGTCCACTATCTCAATAGCTCTGATTATTTCCTACTTCTTCCAGCGCTTCTTTGCACTGGATACAAAACTGGCTACCTTGGTTGGAGTAGGTTCTTCCATCTGTGGGGGTTCTGCCATTGCGGCGACAGCGCCTGTTATTGATGCTAAGGAAAAGGAAGTCGCCCAAGCCATTTCCGTTATCTTTTTCTTCAATGTCTTGGCTGCGCTCATCTTTCCAACCCTCGGCACCTGGCTTCATCTATCCAATGAAGGCTTCGCCCTCTTTGCAGGGACTGCGGTCAACGACACTTCCTCTGTAACGGCTGCCGCCAGCGCTTGGGACAGTCTTTACCAAAGCAATACCCTCGAGTCTGCAACCATTGTTAAACTCACACGTACTTTGGCCATTATCCCTATCACGCTCTTTCTCTCCTACTGGCAAAGTCGCCAACAAGAAAACAAGCAAAGCCTACAACTGAAAAAAGTCTTCCCACTTTTTATCCTTTACTTTATCCTAGCCTCTCTCTTAACGACTTTTCTCACCTCTCTCGGTGTGTCTAGTAGCTTCTTCACCCCTCTCAAACAACTCTCCAAATTCCTTATCGTCATGGCCATGAGCGCTATCGGTCTCAAAACAAATCTAGTAGCCATGGTCAGATCCAGCGGGAAATCCATTCTTCTTGGAGCCCTTTGCTGGATTGCCATCATCCTCACCAGCCTTGGCATGCAAGCATTGATTGGTATTTTCTAAGACAAAAGGTAGCCCACTGGCTACCTTTTATTGTTCAAGAATTAAGCGTGTATGTTCTCTCTTGATACAGCGATTCATCACGATGTCGTCGCATCCTCCAGCACGCAAGATTTCTTCCGCTTCTAGACTTTCTAGACCTAGTTGTGCCCAAAAAATCTTGGCATCAGCCTTGAGAAAATCACGCGCCACATCTGGTAAAAACTCGCTACGTCGGTAAACATTGACAATATCGACAGGAAAAGGAATCTCAGCTAGGCTTGCATAAGCCTTTTCTCCCAAAATTTCACCACCTGCAACCTTGGGATTAACTGGAATGATTTTATAGCCTCGAGCCTGCATTTCCTTAGTCACTCGATTGCTAGTTGTTTCTTCACGATCGGACAAGCCTACTACCGCTAACGTTTTACTGGTTGCAAGATACTGACGTACTACACCATCACTTGGATTGATAAATTCTTGGCTCATAGAAATCCTCCTTTTTTCTCAGTATAGCATATTTTGAAAAGGCTTGCAGATTTTGACTACAAAAAATTCCTAGCAAGAGAAAAAGCTTGCCAGGAAATTCGTTTATTCAAGTGAAAGTTTAGATTTTTTTCTCGATACTAAATAATGGAGAAAGAGGACGTTTTTCGTGGATACGAATAATAGCATCGCCCAGAAGATGAGCAATCGAAATTTGTTCAATCTTATCAATCAAACGCTCTTCTGGTAGGTAGATAGTATCCAAAACAACCAATTTTTTAATAGCTGATTTTTGGATATTGTCCGTAGCAGGACCAGAAAGAACTGGGTGCGTACAGCTTGCATAGACTTCAACAGCACCAGCTTCCGCAAGAGCATCTGCCGCATGACAAATCGTTCCAGCGGTATCAATCATATCATCAATCAAGATACAAGTCTTGCCTTCAACCTTACCGATGATGTTCATAACTTCACTAGTATTCATCTTATCAACGCTACGACGTTTATCAATAATAGCGATAGATGTTTTCAAAAATTCTGCCAACTTACGAGCACGAGTCACCCCTCCATGGTCTGGGCTGACAACCACATAGTCAGAACCAACCATACCACGACGCTCAAAATAATCTGCAATTAGAGGAGCACCCATCAAATGATCCACAGGAATATCGAAGAATCCTTGAATTTGCGCAGCATGCAAGTCGATTGTCAATAAACGATCCACTCCAGCTACTTCAAGCATATTTGCGACAAGTTTTGAAGTGATTGGCTCACGCGCTCTCGCCTTTCTATCCTGACGTGCATACCCATAGTAAGGCATGACAACATTGACAGATTCTGCACTCGCACGCTTCAAAGCATCCACCATAATCAAAATTTCAAGCAGATTGTCATTTACAGGCGAACTAGTTGATTGTAGGATAAAGACGTGTTTCCCACGGATTGATTCTTCGATGTTGACCTGAATCTCTCCATCTGAAAATTGGCGAACACTTGATTTTCCCAACTCTATCCCAATCTCCTGCGCCACACGCTCTGCCAATTCTCTATTAGAAGAAAGGGCAAACAGCTTTAAATCAGAAAAAGACATGATTTCCTCCGGTATTTATGTATCACTTGTTTTTACACAACATTTTCCATCTACCATTGTAGCGCTTTTTCCTTTATTTTTCAATCAAAAATAAAACAAGAGTAAACATTTATACCCTTGTTTTTTGCTATTTTATATTAGCTATATTAAAACTAAAAATTCTACATTTTAACAATCGATTTTATGCTAGGATGAGATTTTTTCGAGACAAAGTTAGTATACTTCTCTCATACTTCCTGTATCCACATCATAGACAGCACCTGAAATAACCACATCATCAGGAATCAGTGGAGATTCTCGAAGCAATTGCATATCCTCTCTCACGCTCTCTTCCACATCCTGAAATGGTAAAAAGTCTTGACCAGACACATCAACTCCGAGCTCGTGTTTCAAATGTTCATGAAAACTTTCATTTTGAAAGGTTTGAGCTCCACAGTCTGTATGGTGAAGCACCACGATTTCTCTTGTCCCCATTTGTTGCTGGGAAATCACCAGTGAACGAATCATGTCCTCAGTTACTCGACCACCCGCATTCCGCAAGATATGAGCATCCCCAAGGGCCAAACCTAGAGCTTGCGCAACGTGTAGACGTGAGTCCATACAGGTCACGATAGCTACTCTGGTTTTGGGTTTAAGTGGCAGATTTAACTGCCCATGTAGGGCAACATAAGCCTGATTGGCTTGCATAAACTGTTCAAAATACGACACGATTCCCTCCTCAAAAATTTGATAATCAAATATTTCTCCTATCTTATCATTTTTAAGAGGATTTGTCACGGATTATGCAAAGACCTTTTTCAAAACTTCCTGAATAGTCGTCACACCAATGACTTCAATTTCCTTGGGTGGAGTGATTCCTGTCAAGGAATTCTTGGGTACATAAATCTTGGTAAAGCCCAATTTTTCCGCTTCATTGATGCGTTGTTCGATGCGATTCACGCGCCGAATTTCTCCGGTCAAGCCCAGTTCACCCACAAAACATTCCTGAGGATTGGTAGGCTTGTCCTTGTAACTAGAGGCAATAGCCACTGCAACAGCCAAGTCAATGGCAGGCTCATCCAATTTTACACCACCAGCAGATTTGAGATAGGCATCCTGGTTTTGCAAGAGAAGCCCTGCTCGTTTTTCCAAAACAGCCATAATCAGACTTGCACGATTGAAATCAAGTCCAGTCGTCGTACGTTTAGCATTTCCAAACATGGTTGGTGTTACCAAAGCCTGAACCTCCGCCAAAATCGGACGGGTCCCTTCCATGGTCACAACGATTGACGAGCCAGTAGCCCCATCCAAACGCTCCTCTAGGAAAACTTGACTCGGATTGAGCACCTCAACCAATCCACCCGACTGCATCTCAAAGATGCCAATCTCATTAGTGGAACCAAAACGGTTTTTGACTGCTCTCAAGATACGAAAGGTATGGTGACGTTCCCCTTCAAAGTAAAGCACTGTATCTACCATATGCTCCAACATACGCGGACCCGCCAAGGTCCCTTCCTTGGTCACATGCCCTACGATAAAGATGGCAATGTTATTGGTCTTAGCCAGCTGCATAAGCTCAGCGGTCACCTCACGCACCTGAGACACAGACCCCTGCACCCCTGAAATCTCAGGAGACATAATCGTCTGGATAGAGTCGATGATGAGAAAATCTGGTTGGATGCGCTCCACCTCAGATCGAACACTCTGCATATTGGTCTCTGCATAGAGATAAAACTCGCTATCAATATCCCCCAAGCGCTCTGCTCGTAGCTTGATTTGCTGGGCAGACTCCTCCCCACTGACATAGAGAACAGTTCCCACTTGAGACAACTGGGTTGAAACTTGTAGGAGAAGGGTTGATTTCCCGATTCCTGGATCCCCACCGATAAGGACGAGACTTCCTGGTACCACTCCGCCTCCAAGCACACGGTTAAATTCCTCCATCTCGGTCTTGGTTCGATTGACATTGATAGACGTTACTTCAGCCAGTTTCATGGGCTTAGTTTTCTCACCCGTCAAGGACACACGCGCATTCTTAACCTCGACAACCTCGATTTCTTCTACAAAAGAAGACCAAGCTCCACAGTTGGGACAACGTCCTAGATACTTAGGTGAATTATATTCACAATTTCGACACACAAATGTCGCTTTTTTCTTTGCGATGATAAACCTCTTTCTAAATTTCTACCTCACACTCAATTACTTGGCAAAAATCAATCTTCTCGTCTGGTACAAATTGGCGCATGAGCATTCGATGAGCGACAACTAGCACTGTCTGGTAGTCTCGGTACTTTATCATAGTTTGCAAAAAACGCGCCTTCATTTCTTCAGCTGTCTCATACTGAATAGGACTATTAGGAAGCAACTCCCCCTTGTTTTCTAAAAACAGAGTACGTGCTTTTTCAAAGTTCTCTATACCACTTTCGTAAACCTGCCATTCATGCAATAAAGGCTCTACTCTTAAAGGAAGGCCAGTAGCACGAACAACATAAGATGCAGTTTCTAAAGCCCTAGTTACTGCAGAAGACACCAGTATATCAGCTGAGCCAAGCAAAGGATTTTGGCAAAGTTCCTGAGCTTGTCGCCTTCCTTTCTCAGACAAAGGAGCCAAATCTAATCCAAAGCCAGTGTAGGAACACTCCTCTAACTCACGGTAGTCTGGCTCTCCATGACGTACAAAGATAATCTTCATCTTAGTGCCCTGTCGATCCAAATCCACCAGTTCGCACGCCATCTGCCTCATCTCCGTCTGCGATTAAGAAAGGCGCAAAGACAGCCTGAACCACACGTTCCCCAACTTCGAGAACCACTTCTTGGTCAGTAATATTTTTCATCTGAGCAAAGATATGTCCCTCATTCCCAGGATTGCCATAATAATCCCCATCAATAACGCCAACTGAGTTGATCAAGACCAATCCCTTCTTGCGAGGGTTTGATGAGCGGTCATAGAGATAGAGCACTTCTGTCGGCTGCATATAGACCTTGACCCCAGTTGGAACGAGGATGATCTCCCCTGGAGCAATCACCGTACGTTCTGCAACCTTTAAGTCGTAACCAGCCGCATGCGCTGTCTCACGCTTAGGTAGCAAATTTTTATCTGTAAAACTCGAAACCAATTCAAAACCACGAATTTTCATATTTTTCTCTTTTCTATAATCATTTATTCTAGGCTATTTTATCTTATTTATTCGAAAAAAGCACGAAAAAAGAGCACACAACAGTTATAGGCGATACGATAATTTACACTGTTTCACAATACGTTGAAATTTAGAGCTTTAAAGCGAGAGCAAAGTTGACTTTTTACATCGTTTTACAGACATTTACGACATTTTTGCCCCTTTTTTGCCCCTTATAAAACAAAAAAAGCCCGCAAACCTGAGCTTGCGGGTCGTTAAGAAGAAAATTCTCCTTTCTTTATTTTAAAAAAATTATTTAGTGGTAACAATTAGTCCATCAGGTAATACATCAAATGCTGGTTTGTCTGAACGACTGCCATCTTCGTTGACGTAGTACCAGCCACCTTCAACTTTAACAAGTTCTTTTGAGGACATTTCGCCGTTCTCTTCTTTGAGATGGTATAGTTTGTCCTTGTATTGAACCCAGCCAGTAACCATTGCTCCTGAAGTATCAAGATAGTACCACTTACCATTCACAAGAACCCAACCAATGGCCATGGCGCCATTTTCTTTTAGATAATACCACTTACCATCATCCTTCAACCAGCGAGAAGCTATTGAATAACCTCTCTCGTCGAAGTAGTACCAGATACCATCAATCTTTTCCCACTCCTCTTTTGGATAAGCACCATTGGGGTATTCATACCACCATCCAGTATCATTTCTCTTCCATTTTGGCTTAGCTTCTTCATCATCATCTAGTAAAACAATATTCTTGTCGTACGGATTTGAAGAGTATTGCCACCATCGGATACCGTCCATAGATGGGAAGTATTCAAAATTAGCTGTACCATCATTCAAGCCATAGCCTGCAATCCAAAGAGAATTAGGGAACTCAGCAAGAATCTGCTGATAGTCAATGTTATTGAGCGTGAACGGCTTATAGCTATAATAAATAGGTTTATATCCAGCATCAGCAAGAATCTGCATGAAACGCAAGCAGGCATCAGTATTCGCTTGCACGTCGTCGCTTGCGTGGTCTTCGTAGTCAAGCACAAGATACTGAACTTTTTTGGGAACGTTATCAAGGAAGTAGCGTGCCTCTCGTTCGGCTTCTTCGATGTCACCTCCAAACCACGCAAAGTGGTAGAATCCGATAGGGTTTGACTGCTCAACCTGAGCATGTCGGCAAGGGTTCAGATAGCTTGTACTTTCAGAAATTTTGATAATGGTATTCTGTGTACCCATATCCTCCAAAATGTCTGTAATATCGTATCCATTATGACTGGATACGTCGATGAATAAGTCGTTTTTCTTCATTGTTTTCTCCTAATCCTCACTTGGTTCTGAGTATTCCAATGCTCTTTTACTATCAGAAATTCCTGCAGTTGTTGGATCTGGAATGATATTTAAAATATTTACAATCGTCAACCCAACAAGATAAGGGTTCGCAAAGAATTTGCCAAGCAAGTCTAAAATGACTCCCCAACTAACCAAATCTTCTAGTTTAAGATTGAAATAGGCGAGAATTGGCAAAGCTAGTGCGAATGCCACTCGCAATAAGAATGTTTTATTTTTAAAGCTAAAACGTACTTTCCAGTTAATCATGTTTATCCTCCTTTTTTGTATCATCATCTTTTTCAAGTAATCGCTGAAATACTTTTACAATTGGCTGAAAAAGAGTGACATTTCCTTTTAATTTGCGGTAATTTTCAATTAGAGATTGAAAAGTAAATGCGATGTACCCGAG
>NZ_JBJUSF010000080.1:0-507 GCF_046098195.1 Streptococcus sp. ST14 | reverse complement strand
AAAGCTATGAAGGTCATGTCAACCAAGTTATGTCAGACGCAGCTAAAAAGCATCATAATGTAACATTGATTGATTGGTATCAACGTTCGAAAGGCCATAGCGAGTACTTTGCACCAGATGGTATTCATTTAGAGCCTTCAGGTGTAAAAGCATTAACAGATGAAATTTTAAAACATATTGCAACGAAATCAACTGCTAAGTAGCAAAATTAAATATGAAATTGAGTCAATTTAATAAATTTAATTAGAGTGTGATTTGCATGAAATAGACTGCTAAAACACAATAAAAGGCATAACCGCTTAATGAACAAGAGGTTATGCCTTTTAATTTATTGAGTGTCATGAATATTCATATCTAAGGGGTGTTTATATATCATGTTTAAAATGAACAAAGTCATTGTTTAGAATATAAAAATTATGGGCAAAACATAGGTATATAAGGCATTACACGCAGCTAAAATAATTTAAAATTTATAGTCATATTGGTTGATAAAAGTGAACAATAGGA